>CAYJGA010000397.1:0-2177 GCA_964369255.1 uncultured Desulfovibrionaceae bacterium | reverse complement strand
CAACGATTTTTGGCGACGCTTTTGAAATTATGCCCTTTTTGCCGCAGGCATGCGTGGATTTGCTCATTGTTGATCCCTTTTATAATCTGACAAAGCGCTTTCACGACAAACGCGTGGCGCGTTCGTCGGACGCGGAATATGAGCGCTATACAGAGCAGTGGATTTGTGCGGTGAAACCACTTTTGAAGGCGCGCGCGTCCCTCTATGTGTGCTGCGATTGGCAATCAAGCATGATTATCGGCTCTCTTTTAAAGGAGCACTTTCACATACATAATCGCATCACATGGCAACGAGAGAAGGGGCGCGGCGCAGCACATAATTGGAAAAATGCCATGGAGGACATATGGTTCGCCAGCGTGGATGAAAAAGCGTATACCTTCAATGTGGACGCTGTGAAAATGCGCCGCAAAGTGCTCGCTCCCTACACCGTCGACGGCAAGCCGCGCGATTGGCAGCAAACAGAGGCGGGCAAGTTTCGCGACACCTTCCCCTCAAACTTTTGGGACGATATATCCATCCCATATTGGTCAATGCCAGAAAACACCGCACATCCAACGCAGAAACCGGAAAAGCTGCTAGCAAAACTTATCCTTGCCAGCTCCAACGCTGGTGACCTTGTTTTCGACCCATTCGTTGGCTCGGGCACAACGTCTGTGACAGCGAAAAAGCTCGGCAGGCGCTATATTGGTATCGAGCAAAATCCGCAATATTGCACATGGACGGAGAAGCGTCTTGAGATGGCAGAAACGCATCCACACATTCAGGGCTTCCACGATAATGTCTTTTGGGAGCGCAATACCACACCCGCACAAAAAAAAATAAATGCGAAAAAAAGAGAGTGTCAAGGTATTAAGCAGGGCAGGTCACGAAAAATCCGCTTGACAAAGCCATGGAAATGCCTACCATTACAAAACAAAGGGACATGTTCTGCACGCATGTGAGAATGTTCCAACCACCATAAACCTTGAATGACTTAATCAGGAGAGTTTTAATGAGCCAAGAAAAAGATCAACAAATTCGCCTTAATGTTAATGCTGACAAAATGAGTACCTCTTACGCAAATGCATTTCAAACGCACTCTACCCCTGAAGAAATTTTGATTTCCTTTGGTATCAATCAGACAGTTCCCTCGCAAGAGGAAGGTGTCAGCGCTGATATGACATTACAGTTTACGGATCGTATAATCATGAATCATTATACCGCAAAACGCTTGACTTTGTCCCTCTTGCAAAGCGTGCGCGAACACGAAGAACGTTTTGGCGTCATTGAACTTGACGTCACCAAGCGCCTTCTTACACCAAATGAGACCGCAGCAAGTACATCAGAGCCAAAGCAATAGTTCTCTGAGTTGACTGGATAAGGGGAACAATTATGCTTCCCCTTTTTGCCATTTTTTGACGATAACGCTTTGCTTTCGCCCCCTCTCTTTATCTATCAACATGCGAAATATCCTTCGGATAGTCGTATACATGGAGGAGATTATGAAGGAGATTATAAAGGAGACCATGAAGGAGGTAGTGGAGGAGAAAGGACAAACGATAAGGTGCACACAAAGCCATGTAAAATGTGGGGATGCTCATGCTTCCCTCCCCTTCCCTTCTTCCTCTTTCGCCTTCCAACTAGGCTGCTACGAGCCAAATTCCTCCCATGCCTGCCCCATGCCCCCTATTGTTGCTGACGGTGAGCATATTACCTCCGCTGTCAGTTTGCCTTGGAGTCCGGAAACTCTCCTGAAATGTTCCTTCTTAGAGCCTCCTGCAAGTTATACGCATTCGGCGCAAGAGCAGTTAGAAGCTATGATGCAAGCCATTATTGAGAATGAAGACGTCATGTTGCCCCTCCTCGGACTGTTATGTAAAAAGGCTATCTCTGATTCGCGTCTTCACGACATTGTACGCACGCTACAAGGCAAGCTTCAAGTCGCCGTATCCATGGCTGCTACGCTTTCCCCGCGAGAAATGGAAATTCTCGAACTGGCCGCTCAAGGGCAAAGTAACGCGCAAATTGCCGAATACTTAAGTGTACAAATTGTCACTGTAGGAAAAGCACTCTCCCGCGCCTATCGCAAGCTCGAAGCAAAAAATAGAGCAGAAGCCGTTCATAAATGGATTTTTCTTCGCACAACACTTATGTCATAATGAGTAATTGATTTGAATGCTTTTTTTCTTGGGGGGAAA
>CAYJGA010000396.1:0-2177 GCA_964369255.1 uncultured Desulfovibrionaceae bacterium | reverse complement strand
AGAACTTGACCATTGGCATCAACTATAACTTGCAAGCGGGCGAGCACGAGACGGGCCATATGATTACGGGTTCGTTCAGGTATGAGTTTTAGCGTTGCGTGTTTTTTCTGAAAGGCATGTGGGGGGGGAAACTTTTTTGGGAAAGAAAGTTTCCCCCCAAACATCGCTGCTCTTTGTATCCGTAAGGCTCGTTCCTCGCCTAACGGCTATGCCTTCGGCACCCGTTGGGCAGGCTCCTTTCAAAAAAACACATCGACATGCCGTGCAGCTTGTGCAATGGTCGGATGATTGTGCTTGACAGTTGTTTCCATGGCAATAACTGTTTTGTTTATAATCGTAACATTGCGGAGGTATTTATGTTTTTCCCTGTTGCGGGTATCGAGGTAAACCCTCTTATTCCGCCTTTTGTGGCATTTTTTATTTCCTTTTTCGCGTCCATGGGTGGTATTTCCGGAGCTTTTTTGCTGCTTCCCTTTCAGATGTCCGTTCTTGGTTACACGCACCCGTCGGTGAGTGCAACCAATCAATTTTTTAATATTGTTGCTATTCCAAGCGGTGTATATCGTTATTGGAAAGAAGGTCGTCTTGTGTGGCCCTTGGTGTGGATTGTGGTGCTTGGCACATTGCCCGGGGTGTTTATCGGCGCTCTTGTGCGTGTTTTGTACTTGCCCGATGCACGACAGTTTAAGCTTTTTGCGGCGTCGGTGCTTCTCTATATCGGCATAAAAATGCTTTTGGACATGCGCAAGCAAGCGGTAGGCAAGGGTTTACACGAAAAAAGTTTACAAGAAATGGAAAAAGATGCCCCTCAAGAGGCGGGTTATAGGGCATCGCAAGTTATAAGCTTGACGATGCGCACATTGCATTTTCGTTTTTATGATACGCAATACAAAGTAAACTTGTGGGGTATCCTTTCTTTAAGCTTTATTGTGGGCATTGTGGGTGGTATTTATGGTATAGGCGGTGGTGCTATAATCGCACCTTTCTTCATAACTTACTTTGGCTTACCTATATACATCGTAGCGGGAGCAACACTTTTGGGTACCTTTGTCACGTCCATTGGCGGTGTTGCCTTTTACCAAGCTATCGCGCCATTCTATCCCGAATTTTCTGTAGCACCCGATTTGCTTTTAGGCGTACTTTTTGGTCTTGGTGGAGCTTTGGGCATGTACTTGGGAGCACGCTGCCAAAAGTTTGTACCTGCCAAGCTCATCAAATATATTTTGGCTGCGTGCTTACTGCTTACAGCGTGTAAGTATGTGTTGGATTTTTTGAATGCCTAACAGGCTCAAGCAAAGCACCTTAGAATTTGCATTCTAAGGTGCTGCAATTTGAGGTGGGTCGTGATGGATTCGAACCGGCGACTCTCTGCTTAATAGTCACACATGTTGGCTTTGACATATAGTGACCGTGTGAATCCAAACGTCATTCGCAAGCTGTTTTTCCATGTGAACAGCCCACTATCTATAAGTATATAATATCGTTATATGTTCCTAAAAACATCAGGATGAGGATAAGGATGAGGATGAGGATGAGGATGAGGATGAGGATGACAGCAAGCCCGATGCGCTGAAAGATTTTTTGCCTCTCTTCAGATATGGGACGACCGCGGACTGCTTCGACGGCAACCATGAGGACATGCCCGCCGTCAGTGGCAGCCATTTCGTACTGGCATCTTCATCTCCTTGCCTGAGGACACTCTAACACATTTGTCCGATTTTTGGGGAGTAGCTCTAAAAATGTATGCGTCCAACAAGACGATGTATACTTTCGTATTTATGATGTATATTTTCAAGAGATAATCACACTCTCAAAATAAAAATAAGACTGTCTTTTTAAAGTGTTGGAACTAAAAAAATTTTTTTACTTTTCTTCTTGACAAAGCATGAGAACTTAAATAGAACATCTCTTGTCGGGATGTAGCGCAGCTTGGGAGCGCACTTGAATGGGGTTCAAGGGGTCGGAGGTTCAAATCCTCTCATCCCGACCAGAATTTACAAGGATTTCATAGAGATATGAAATCCTTTTTTTGTGCATTTTGGGCGAAATTCGCTCCATGACCCAAATATGACCCAAGCTTTACGATGTATGTAGTGCATGACGTGCATATTATGCTTCGTGTTCCCTCGTTTTTTCACCTCTTGCTTTCGCCCCATCATAATAATTTGCAAGTTTGT
>CAYJGA010000395.1:0-2180 GCA_964369255.1 uncultured Desulfovibrionaceae bacterium | reverse complement strand
GGGGGAAGAAGTTCTCTATGGTGCTTGGCGTTGTGGCGTGTGCGTCTTGAGACATGAGGGGCGACATGAGGGCGCCTGTTATGAGTGCGGGGACGAGTGAGGGCAGGGCGAGAGGGAGCGTGATGGTGCCGAATGTGTTCAAAAGGTGACACTTTTTGAGGACTGCTTTGTATTTGTTGATGAGGTTTCCGATGGCGTTCTTTGTCAGCATGAAGTTCTCCTAATATAGACAATTGTATTTTTTGTGTTTTTTCAGCTCGAAAGCGAATTTACCCTAAGCAAAAGGTGCGTATGCTGTCAAGGGGAAAGTGTGGGGTGGTGAGTGGGGCGTGGGGCGTGGCAAGACTTCGCAAAAAAACACCGAAAACAAGGCTTGTCAAGGCCGTTTTTTGTGGGTATGTGTAGGCGTATGGACAGCAAGAAGAAAGTATTGACAAAACGAACGGCTGACTTCTTAGAGAAGCTTGCCGTGGGTAGCATGGTTGTGGGGCTTTTTCAAGGCAGATTTTCAGCTGTATTTCTCGGCGCCCTCTTTCTGCTTGGAAGTTATCACCTGTCAGTTAAGGAGAGAAAACTATGACGGCAACATGGATTTTGTTTGCACTTGTGGGTTTGGGCGTGTATTGCTTTGGTATCTGGGTCGTTCATACCGACAAAATAAAGTAAGAAACAAAAGAGAATAGCTCCGCTGACTTCCACACGGTCGGGGCTATTCTCTCGTTTCAAGCATAGAAATGCGGAGAAGCGCTACAGTATTGAGAAGCATTCACACAAAAGGAGGGCTGATGATAAAGTGCTTGGGTTAAAGAAGAGTGATGCACGTTCTTCAAAAGAAGAAACTCACCGCACAATAGACAAGCAATAAAGCCATGATGCCATTGGTGACCTTCGCGTGCGTGGAAAAAAGTGTCTGGAACATGGAACCAAAACCCGACCACAGCAGGGTACAAAAAAAACCGATGAAGGCCAAGAGCAGGGCAAAGCTTATAAGAATGAACGACTCATCCTTATAATATGGGATAATATATGCCTGCATGGACACAATGCCATAGACATAGATTTTCGGGTTCACAAATTGCAACAAGAAGCCTGACATAAAGCCTGTGTGCGTGTTGCGCTCCTGAATTTCGCCGTCGCTTTTCCATGTCATATAAGCAAGATAGAGAATGTACGAAGCACCAAGGATGAGCATGGGCATCTCAATGGCAGGTATCACCGTCGAAAGCACATTGCAAAAAATCGTGCACAACACCATGACAATGGAAAATGCCGACCACACCCCAAGATTAAAAGGCAGGGCGCGCCGAAAACCCAAGCGCCCCGCGTTGGACATGGACATGATATTATTAGGCCCGGGTGTTATCGCCGTCACTGACGCGTATGTCAAAAAACTCAACCAACTAAACATTCTCTTGCCTCCTTACGGCTTCTGTGCTTCAATGGACTTTCAGTCCAGTATATGAGCGCAGTGTACTAATAGTCCGATATAGTGTCAAGCCCTTTAGGGGCTATAGAGTCGTATTTTTTATGGAGGTGAACTGTGAGTATCAATTCCGCCGTCGCGCAGAACATTAAAAGCATCCGCGAGCAGCGCAAGCTCACCCTCGACATGGCAGCGCAGGCGACGGGCGTGTCGCGCAGTATGCTTGCGCAGATTGAGAAGGGCGACGCCAACCCCACAGTTTCTGTGCTGTGGAAAATTGCCAATGGCTACAAGGTGCCATTCACATCTCTCGTGGAGCAGAAGAACGCGGCGGCGACTGTGGTTCGGGCAAGCGACACGGCGCCCATCGTGGCAGCTCATGGAAAGTATTTGAATTTCCCTGTGTTTTGCTTTGACGAGCAACACGCCTTTGAGGTGTATCGCATCGTCATTTTGGCAGGGGGGAGCCTTGAGGCCAAGGCGCATCTGATGGGCACAGAAGAGTATATCACTGTGTTTTCTGGTGCTGTGACCATCACAGTGGCAGACACCACCTACACGCTGCACGCGGGCGATTCCATCCGCTTTGTGGCGGACGTCCCCCACACCTACAGCAACGAAGGACAAGACGACGCCTCGCTCAGTATGATTTTATACTATCCGCGGACTGTGTAGAAAACAAGGCGCGCACAGGCAATATCACTGTCAGACTACAAAAAAACATATAGCTAAAACAAAATGTTAAAGGAACAGGTCA
>CAYJGA010000394.1:0-2193 GCA_964369255.1 uncultured Desulfovibrionaceae bacterium | reverse complement strand
GATGGTGCCACGCCACTCCTTATTGCGTCGGGTATGCAGCCCAAGGAAATTGTAGAACTCCTTTTAAAGTATGGAGCCAACCCAAACTATCGGCACCCCGATGGGCTCACTGCCCTCATGGTAGCCTACAAAAGCCCCCACAACGGTGTTGTGGCCTTGCTCAAGCAATATGGGGCGAAGTGAAACGGCGAGGTACAAGATCACACAATGGAGAGACTGCGTGGAACTAAACATACAAAAGGAACAATTCAGTAAAGCTTATGTGTCTGCAGTCGCAGCGCAAGCCGGATGCAATATGGCACGACCAGACATTGATGATGACAGTATTGATGTGCTCCTTATGGCAAAAGACTTGCGTGGGTGTGTACGCACACGCGCTCAAATCGACATCCAGCTCAAATGTACAGCGTCCTGCAGCCTAGACAAACACGACATCTCCTTTGCTTTACCACTCAAAAATTTTAACGATTTGCGTGTTGATGTGATTGTTCCGCGGCTCCTTGTCGTTGTATGCGTCCCCCAAGATTGCGATGACTGGACGGTACAAAGTGAGCATGAATTGATTTTACGCCATTGTGCGTATTGGTATTCATTATTTGACGTGGCAGAAACTGACAATACATCTACGGTGACGGTACATATTCCAAAGAAAAATATATTTTCAGTTGAATTTCTCAAAACGGCCATGCACAAGGTCGCCAATGGGCAAAGATTATGAACATAGGTATAACAGACAAAGATATGTTGCAAGGTATTGCCATAGCGGACGTGATTACGTATATTATGAGTAAGGGCGCGGTCAAAGTCACTGACTTTGCTGAAAAAGCTATGGTGTGGCAGTATAAAGACGAGGAGCTTTTGATCCCGTTTTCAAGTCGTTATGCGGACTATGTCTTACGTATTTCTCAAATGCTGCAACAAATCGAAAACGTTGAAGGTCGCTCACAATGGGCTGTCTTACATGACATACAGCATGTCGCCTATGATGTTATCCGCGTGCGTAATGTGTCCGGTGACACAAAGCATGGTACGCTGTGCCTTCTCAAAAGCCTCGATTTCATTGCTGCAACGAAGGAAATGCTGTTTGCCGCCGCATGTTCTGCCGCGACACAAAAAATTCATTATGCCGGAAGGAAACCACAAGATGCCGAGCGTTTTATGGAAGCTGTGCGCTTTGGAAAAACTGAGCAGGGCAGCTTTATTTTAACGTTGCTCTCTCCCGTCAGTCCCGAACTTGACGTGCAACATGCTTCTTCTGAAAAACCGGAGGACGAACATGACATGCAAAGCTATGAGCGGCGCGTTATTCCAACACTTGAATCTGGTCTTGTGGCCTTAAATCATGCGGCACAGAAAAGCATGATAGACAAAGAGTTACAGCATTTTGTGGATGCTGCCTCCCATGGTCTGAGCACAAATCTTTGTGATGCCGTGGCAAATATGTACACCCACCTCTCGCCGGACTTTATCGAAGTCGGTATCACCTACTCGGGCAATCGCACGCATCAACGCACATCGGCTCACATACATGTCGATAAAGACTATATCCCTCTCATTCGTGAGGCATCTCAAAAGATTAAGAGTCGCGAACCGGAGCACGAGCAAACTGTGAGGGGCTTCATTACAAAGCTGAGTTCAGATGCTCCGCAAGAATTGGGTCATATCACGGTACAAGATATGTCTACGCGTCCGCGGAATATTATCATTCACTTACATGGCGCTGAATATGCTCGTGCTATAGACGCGCATAGGGACAACATGCCTGTTGAATTTACGGGGACATTGCGTAAATCTGGCCGCACAACACACCTTGAGCCTATCGCCCCCTTTGAAATGTTTTGTTTAGAGGATGAGTGAGGCAAGACGCTTTTACATTTTACACCCGCATATACGATATTTCATCGGGCGTATGAGCTGTGTCATCATACGTGGCATCGCGCCTTGCTTCTATTGTTTGAGGGGCTTTGTGCGTATTTATGCCATCATGTTGATTTCTTCGCGCCTTCTCTAAAAGGCCGTTTACCATATTCTCGCATTCGATGCAGAAATCGTCGGTGACTTTGAGGAAAGGCAATTGAAAAAGGACGTTTCGTTCGCTATGCCGTTGTGCCTCTTCTCTCTGTATTTTCAGTGCTTTGTGTCGCTCTACTTGCTGATAAAGTTCTTGCCAAATCGTATACAGGGCGTCGTATT
>CAYJGA010000393.1:0-2196 GCA_964369255.1 uncultured Desulfovibrionaceae bacterium | reverse complement strand
GCCTTTCGTCCGCAGGACAGGTTTTTTGCTTTGTGCGTCAGCACGAAGCAAAAAGAATGCACAAAAGAATGCACAAAAGAATAAGATTAACAAGAGAACATAAATAAATTTGAAAAGACAAGGCACTGCGTCGTTGAAAGTGTAAAATCTACGACGACAGAGAAATACATCAACAACGCATATGCGTCTACTCAAAAAAGGAAGACATTTCATGCCTCTCACCATAGCCATTCTCGCCTCAGGCAGTGGCAGCAATGCGCAAGCTATTTTTGATGCCATAGCCGCAGGTCATCTTGACGCGCGGGTCGCCCTTGTCATGTGTAATCGTCCGGGGGCGGGCGTTTTAGAAAGAGCCGCACGCGCACATGTGCCCACGCTTTGCCTTGACCATACGACTTTTCCCGACAGAGAAACTTTTGACGCTGCAATGGTACAGTCTTTGCAAGAATTGTCCGTAGAGCTGATAGTTCTAGCAGGGTATATGCGGCTTTTGACACCGCTCTTTATCCGGAGTTTTGCAGGACGTGTCATCAATGTCCATCCTGCCCTCTTGCCGAGCTTTGTAGGTGCCCACGGCGCCGCAGATGCGCTCGCGTGGGGTGTGAAAATGTCAGGATGCACAGTGCATTTTGTGGATGAGAAGGTAGACAATGGCCCCATCATCGCACAAGGCGCTGTCCCTCTTTTGACCGGCGACACTGCGGACACCTTGCAAAAGCGTATTCAGTGCGTGGAGCATAAACTCTACCCGCAGGTTATTCAGTGGTTTGCAGAAAATCGCGTCCATGTTGCAGGCAGGCACGTATCCGTCGCGCCCCGCCCAGAAAGCGAGCAGGGGACAGCGAGCGAGCAGGGGACAGCGAGCGAGCAGTGTGCAGCAGCGTCTGAGCCGCGCCACGCAGAGTCGACGCCGTGCTTTGTCTGGCCGCCCTTGGAGGGGGGATTTATTGGATAAAATTGCCCCGTACAAGCGTCGCTGCGCGCATGCCATTCTTGTGTTGTTTTTTTGAACGACTTGTAGGGGCTATTTTTTAAAAGTTTTTTATAAGGTGTAGTCTTATGATGGTGCATTCACTCGATATTCCTCTAGGTACAACATTTTCATGCTTGCTTAAGAACAATACAAAGTTTGAAACACAGCTTGTGGGCTACGAGCATGACAATTTCTTCCTTCTTAAATTCCCCACCGTCACCGGAATAGACACATACCTCACGCGCGAGGCAAACATTGCCGCGCGCTTTAGTACAAGTGGCTACACAATAACCTTCGTCAGTGTCATTACTATTCCCATAGCCCGCCGTTTCTTGGCCTTTTGCCAATATCCGGCCAATTTTAAGGTTTCCGAAATACGCAATACAAAACGCGTCGACTGCCTTATCCCCACAGGAGGCACGGTGAGCGGAAGCAACACAAAGTTTGTGGGCGTCATCCAAGATATTTCCATGGCAGGATGTCGCTTGATTTTAGAAGGCATACATGGCACGCTCTTACGCAAATTAGAAGCAGGGCATCGCTTGACGCTGGAAGCGTGGACACAAAAAGACACACTCAATATTGAGGCCACTGTCGTGCGCGCAAGTCAGGGCATTTCCCGCGTCGTCCTTGGTCTTTCCTTTAGTGACCTTTCAAAGCAAGATTTGGCTGTGATTGAATCCTTCATCTACTCGTTGCAATATACGGGGCCAACGTCGTAGTACTTTGTAAGGCCTAAAAGGTTTTGGGGGGCTGAAAATGCAAGAAGCGCTTACGGAAAGTATCTTAAAAAGAGCCAAGCAAGAGTGGCAAAAACTTGATATTACAAATGATTTTATCTTTTCTCAATGTATGCGGGATGAAAGCATTTGTAAAGAGGTGCTAGAGATATTATTGCCCTTTGAAATAGCTCGCATCGAATATATAGAATATCAAAAAACCATTGATATTTTTAGAAAAGCAAAAAGTGTTCGTTTCGATGTCTATGTGAAAGAAAGAGACAAAGTGTACAATGTGGAGATGCAAATCCATAAAGAAGCGGGCATTGCCAAGCGCAGTCGTTTCTATCAGGCGGCCATCGATTTTGATATGCTGGAAAAAGGTGATAAATATCAAGATTTAAAAGAGACCTTTGTCATTTTTATCTGCACTTTCGACCCTTTTGGACACGGATTGCCCTGTTATAATTTTAAGAATATATGCCAAGAAAACAAAGACATTGA
>CAYJGA010000392.1:0-2223 GCA_964369255.1 uncultured Desulfovibrionaceae bacterium | reverse complement strand
AAAAAAAGTTTCCCCCCAAGAAGAAAAAAGTTTTCCCCAAACCCCTTTCAAAAAAAACTTTTAGAAATGACAAGGAACTAGAATGTCGTGTTCATGTGAAGAACGATATCGTGTCCGTGATGCCATGTAATGTTGCTGCGGATGCCGCGTTTTTTGTCTGCGGCGAAGATGCCAAGCGCTTTCCAGCGGCTTGCAAGGTGTTTTTTATGTCCCCAAAAAAAACCTTGGCAGAGCGCTGGCAGATGGGCGTGGCAAAGGGATTGACCTTGTAATGCGCTGGAGATGTAGGTGTAGAAGCCTTCACTTTGGACGATGGTGCCAAGGCATGGGTGGCGCGGGCCTGCGAGGATGTGTTCTTCAAGCCCTGCCTCCGGTGCAAGCCCCATGCGGATGACAGGCACGCCGGTGGCTTGGGTGAGGAGCCATGCGTCGCGAAGGCTGCTGATGGTGGTGTCGAAGTCCCACGGGGTGTAGGCGCCTCTGTGCCAGAGTGCGGCAAGTTCCGTGTCTTTGATGACTTGACAGGGATAAAATCGCATGAAGGAGGCGCCGCATGCGAGCGCTGTCCGTACATCGTCGAGGAAGATGGAAGGCGCGACGCCGGGCATGCCGGGCATGAGCTGTATGCCGAGGGTGAAACCATACTCTTTGATAAGATGACAGGCACGGCGTGCTGTGTCGCCTGTGTAGTGTCGTTGGGCTTTGTGAAGGGCGTCGTCGTGGAAGCTTTGTATGCCAAGTTCTATGGTGCGAAAGCCCGCGTTCCAGAGTTCGTCGAGGATGTTTTTTGTGATCGCGTCGGGGCGGGTGGAGCATCGCGCGCTGTGTATGCGTTTGGCGTGTGCGTGTGTGCGGACGAAGTGGCAACAGCGTGTTCGTATGTCTTGAGGCAGTGCTGTGAATGTGCCACCAAAGAAGGCGAGTTCGGGCGAGTGTTGTGTGTGTCGTGCGATGTGCGCGTTGCACTCTTGAAAAATATCGTTTAGCTGAATATCCGGTCGAACATCTATTTGAGCGCGACCGCTTTGAATGTGTTGTGCGCAAAAAATACAGCGTCGTATGCAGCCTGCAAAGGGAATAAAAAGAGGTATGAGTGGCACTTTCGTGTGTATAGCGGGGTTTTTTTGCTTATTTGCATGCGGTGGCCATGTGAGGTGCAAACGAGTGCCTGGTGTGGAATTATCGGGGGATTTATACATATATTTCGCATGTCAGCATATTTTAAGAGTTTTGTTAGAAAAACGTAAGATACCCACTTGGGGTGTTTCGGGCAAGGGTTTTGCGGGGAAAAATAAAAAAAATGCGGAAATGTAAAAAAACTCCTTGCATACAAGGGGGATGGAGCGTATAAGTCTTGAAGGAGTTTTATCGTTCGTTTTTTCATTTATTTCTGTCTATGTTTTTTGTGTGAAATGTTGGTACGTAAAAAATAGTATAAGGTATGAAGTCTGTAGATATGCAATGGAGAGGTTGCTTGCAGGCTGTTTTGTAGGTTCACGGTTTTTGTGTGAACTTGCAAGCGCACAAAAAAAAGAAGAAAGGCACGAGCGGGCGCGTTTTTTTGGTTGGCGTGTCGGGCGGCACTTGTGCGGATAGGTGAAAAAATGCACATTAACCTTATGTGCTGGAGGAGAATATGGGGAAGACTTTGACAAAGGCTGAGATTGTAGAGGCGATTTACGAAAAGACGAATAAAAATCGTGCGGATGTGAAGGCTATCGTAGAAAAATTGTTAGAAATCATGAAGCAGGCAATTAAAAAAGACGATGCCTTGCTTATTAGTGGTTTTGGTAAATTTGAGGCCTATGACAAGAACGCTCGTAAGGGACGCAATCCGCAGACAGATGAGACCATCACCTTGGCACCGCGCAAGGTTGTTGTATTTCGCTTGTCGCGCAAATTTCGTACAGAGCTGAATGGTAGTTTATAGCATTCTGCAAGAGTTTTAGCGCGAAGAAGGCTCATGCTGTATGGCATGAGCCTTCTTTATTGGGCAAGAGCAAAGGTGAGACGCGTGGCAGTCTAAAAAACGCTTCGTAGATTTTCCATTCCAAGGCGCCGATTGTGTAAAGTTTCCCCCCCCAAGAAAAAACTTAAAAAAATAAACAAAGCTTTCCCCCATAAGTATTTCCAAGAACAAAACCTAGTACTTTGTCATTTCTAAAGGCTTATTTATATGTTCTTTTGTTAATTTTATTCGTTTGTGCATTCTTTTGGACGATT
>CAYJGA010000391.1:0-2224 GCA_964369255.1 uncultured Desulfovibrionaceae bacterium | reverse complement strand
TCCCGACCAAGAGCTTAGAAGGCTCCTGCTCTGTCCAACTGAGCTATGGACGCGCAGTTCACTTAGTATACCTTAGCGCGTGTATCGTCAAGAAAAATTTTACAAAGAAATAATATGAAAAAAATTCTATCCACATTTCACACTTGCAAAATAGCAACAGACCAGATAGAAACGATATTTCCATCGCACATAAGTTTAGGAGTATTACATGTCTTTAAGTATAGGTATTGTAGGTCTGCCAAATGTAGGCAAATCTACCCTGTTTAATGCGCTCACAAAAGCGCAAAATGCTCAAGCCGCAAACTATCCATTCTGCACCATAGAACCAAACAAAGCTACTGTAGAAGTGCCAGACGCACGTCTCGCTGAACTCACCGCGCTTGCAAAACCACAAAAAACGCTCCACGCACATGTCGATTTTATCGATATTGCCGGTCTCGTACGCGGAGCTAGCAAAGGTGAAGGACTCGGTAATCAATTTCTCGCAAACATCAGAGAGTGTGCCGCCATTGTTCACGTTGTTCGCTGCTTCGAAGATGAAAATATCACGCATGTAGACGGAAGCGTCAACCCCCTACGCGATATTGATACCATCGAAACAGAACTCTTGCTAGCTGATATGCAATCCGTGGAAAAACGCCTCGAACGATTACGCAAGCAACGCGGCGACAAAGACGCTCAGGCGCTCGCCACAAAAGTGGCTGAACTGCTCGAACATATCAATAACGGCAAACCCGCAAGTACATTTGTAAAACCAGAAAACGACAGTTTTACCACGCAATGGCGCGAAATGGGGCTTATCACCGCACAGAAAATTATCTACTGTGCCAATGTTGATGAAGAAATCATGGGGCAAGACGCTTTTGCAAATAGCTCTGTGAAAGCCGTGCAAAAACTTGCCGAAGAACGCGGCGCTGGTTTCGTTTGCATCTGTGCAAAAATTGAAGAAGAACTCCAAGGCCTCGCTGAAGACGAACAAGCAGAAATGCTCCAATCATTCGGCATCACACACAGCGGCCTCGAAAGTATCATACGCACAGGGTATACCACTCTTGGGCTGTGCAGCTACTTCACAGTCGGCGAAAAAGAAGTGCGAGCATGGACAATTCCACAAGCGTGCAAGGCGCCGCAGGCAGCCGCTGCCATACACACAGATTTTGAACGCGGTTTCATTCGCGCAGAAGTTATCGCCTACAACGATTTTCTTCAACACAAAAGCGAAGCCGCCTGCCGCACCGCCGGCGTACTACGCACAGAAGGCAAGGAGTATATCGTCAAAGACGGTGATGTCATGCACTTCCTCTTTAACGTCTAAAAAAATAAAAAATAAAAACCGAGAAAGCGCCAAAAATACACGCTTTCTCGGTTAGTACTTTTCTCTTATTCTTCTACTTCGTCCAAGCAGGCTTATTGGCCGCCTTCAAAAACTCGTTGATAGCTTGCTCACCACCCACAAATCCTGCCATCTCAGGCCACACGATGTCCATCGCTGCCTTCTTCCACTTGGCCTCATCCTCAAGCACGTCCACTTGAACGCCAAGCTTAATAAGCTCTTGCTTTGCCTTATTGCCCTCGTCTATTTGATACTGATACACAGCATCTTGAGCTGCCTTGCCGGCGGCAATAATAAGCTGTTGATCTTCAGCGCTCATTTTCTTAAACACGCGCTCAGATGCAATCAGCGGCTGCAACTGATATGTATAATGCACTTCTGTAATATACTTCTGATTGGCTTCATGGAACTTCATTGCCTTAAAACCAATATAGCCGTAGCACTGTCCATCAACAACACCCTGTTGCAAGGAAGTGAATGTTTCTGACCAAGAAATTGGTACAGGGCTGCCGCCAAAGGCCTTGTAAGACGCCAATAGAACCGCACTCTGTGGAACACGGAACTTCAAGCCCTTAATATCTTCCATCTTCTTAATGGGGCGTACTGAGTTAGAAATATAACGGAAGTCTGTATAGGTCCATGTCAAAACACGAAAACCCGCTTTTGTAGCATAGGAATTCATAAGGTCAGATGCAGCACCATTTGTTGCAACTCGAACTTGCTCCAAATTATCAAAAAGATATGGCAAGGTAAGGACACCCAATTGCTTTGCAAAAGGCACAAGGTTTGCGATACCTACAACGCAAAAATCAAGGGTTCCCGTGCGCACATTGTGGATGGTTTCAGTTTCATCACCAAGTGCGCCGGCAAAAAACAACTGGACTTCGTATT
>CAYJGA010000390.1:0-2230 GCA_964369255.1 uncultured Desulfovibrionaceae bacterium | reverse complement strand
CCTATTATGCGGCAGTTGACACAAAGCACGGCGTTCTCGTTTGTTGTCTTGAAAGGTGCCCATGCAAGGAATTTTTGGTGCATTTTTTGCATAAACATGAACAGTAGTGAGGATTATGCGGCTTGCGGCGCCCACCCAAAAAAAACATGCGTCGTAATCGCGCAGAGAAATATAAGATTTTTTCTAGAAAAACATATACTTTGGAAACACCTGCTCCAGCGGAGGCGCATATGCCACAGAATAAAAACGTCAAATATCTGCATGTCAAAAAATACCTTACGACCTTCGTGTCCATGGTCAGCGTGATTTTATTGACACAGAACCTCTCATACGCAGAGATTTTTATTGAAGATACATACGGGCCGGAATTTATTGCACCCATCATCACCAAGGATTTTAGGGGCGCGGTTTCTGTCGAGCGGAAATATGTGCCTACAAAGGACATCGCCCCTTGGCACAGCGTCAACGCCCCGGAGCAAAACACAACGCACGCGCCACACTCTCAGCCCCACGCCCTGAAAGCTGTTGCGACAGCGACGCGACCAGAAGCCACAGCGATGTATGCAGCGGTGGACACAGCACAGCACAGCACAGAAGAGCGTGGTCTCTCTGGCGGCTCATCCTATAGCATCGAACCGCGCCCACGCGCTGTGCCTCTTATGCCTATGTATAAGGATTTCCTGATGTATGGCATCACCAGCAATCCTATCGACAGCCACTATGTGAGCAACCTCAGCGGATTTTCCGCCGTGGCAAACATCGCTCTCGACAGTATGATGCGCGTCGGCATCACATTTGATGTGGGCATCGGGCATACCTCATTCCTCGGCGACCACTACAACACAGACAATATTTATAACTTTTGGGGGCTTTCGCTCTTCGCCGGCTATAACTTCGACAACATTGGCCTGCTCTTTGACGTAGGTTATGCCAGTGAATACAGTGATGTCGCACAAATAAAATCCGCAAACCTTCTCAAGGGCACTACAGATTCAGACTTTGTCAATGAGACCCTCACCGCAGGCATGCGAACCGAATATCGTCTTGACACACAGCTCGTGACCATAGCCCCCCACGCGGGCGTGCGCTATACCTCCACCAACTTCGACGCCCATACAGCTCATAGCGAAGCAAGCACACTTGCCGCATGGACACTGCCTGTGGGAGTCACACTGAGCAAAAACTTTGAAACATATAACGGATGGGCGCTTGTACCCAGCGTTGACCTAGGTTTTGTGGCAACATTTGGTGACTTAAAAGCCACAGCCTCCATGCCGAGCACCGCCAATTTCTCCAATTTTGACATGCAGGCCATTGATGACTTTGCCTTTGACGGGGGGCTGGGGCTCTCCCTTGTAAGAAATGGCCTCTCCGTGGATGTGAACTATAATATGCAGCTCTCCCCCAAGGGTGCAGGTCACCTTGTATCCGGGTCGCTCCGCCTTGAATTTTAGACGCTGTCACGCAAAGCAGCTGAACAGGGTGGCTGCGCAAGAAAGAAAATTATAATAATGTGTCCTTGCCATCTTGACAAAACACCTCATTGGGAAACATAGTAGGGCGTGAACATATGCGGTTACAACGTACTCTCTGGCAGAGAAGCTACGTTTTTATTTTTTTGCACCTGCCTCATAAATGTATAAGAGGTAGTCAATTCTAGGAGGAATGTATGAAACGTTTTACGCTTGTCTTGGCTCTTATGCTCGCACTTTCCATGGGCTTTGGTTGCGCCAAGAAAAGTAGTGGCAGCGCTCCTGTCGTAGAGGAAGGCTGGACAACTGCGGAACAAAGTGCCATGCAACAGATTACTGATGCACGCATCCACTTTGCCTTTAACAAATTCGACATCAACGAACAAGGCAAGGAAATTCTGCGCCAAAAAGCAGAACTTATGAAAATGTATCCCCGCATCCGTGTACGCATCGAAGGCAACTGCGATGCCCGCGGGACGCAAGAATATAACCTCGCCCTCGGCGAGCGTCGTGCTCGCGCTGCCTATGAATACCTCACCATGATGGGTGTCAATCCTGCACAACTTGAAATGCTCAGTTACGGCAAAGAAAATCCCCTCGTACAAGGTACAGGTGACGCTGTGTGGGCTGAAAACCGCCGCGACGACTTCCGCGTCATCAATCAATAACACACACTACATACAAATAGCTAGTGCCTTGTCAGGTCTAAAAGTTTTTTTGAAAGGGGTTTGGGGAAAACTTTTTTTCTTCTTGGGGGA
>CAYJGA010000389.1:0-2234 GCA_964369255.1 uncultured Desulfovibrionaceae bacterium | reverse complement strand
AAAAACTTAAACAAAAAAATAAAAAACAAAAAACAAAAAAATAAAAAACAAAAAAATAAAAAACAAAAAAAGCTTTCCCCCAAAGCCCCTTCAAAAAAATCTCTTTATTTAGAAACAGCGCCTAGATTCCCTTATGAGACAGTTCGTTGCTTACACGTCCCAAAACATCTGAGGTTCGACGCCTTGTCCGCAATTGGCCTCTGCACTTGACGCCACAAAGTAGTTATAAAAATGAGATTTGTAAAGAGGTTACAGTAGGTCGTCGAAGCTACCTTTTAGGACGAGGGGCAGGCCACAGCTGACAAAGACAACATTTTTGCACGCAGCAGCCATGTGCTGATTGATGAGGCCATGGGCATCGCGAAACGTGCGCGAGAGAGCATCAACAGGCACAATCCCGTGTCCCACCTCACTACTCACAAAGGCCACAGGCACTGAGCAATTTTGTGCCCATAATGCAAGCTGTGCGACTCGTTGGACTATGTCATGAGTAGGCAGTTTTTCCATGAAGAGGTGTCCAAGCCACAGCGTTAAGCAGTCTACAAGAATGGCGTCCGGTCGTGTGTTTGGGTCGACAACACTATTATGCAGGCTTTCAAGGCAGAGAGCAGGGTTTTCAAGTGTCGTCCAACCCTTACCCCGCGCGGCTTTGTGGGCGGCGATGCGTTCATGCAGTTCGGCATCCGCTTCTGTATCGCCTCTTGTCGGATACGCCGTGGCAACATAAAGGCGGCGCAAGCCACAGCTCTCTGTCCAACGCTGTGCCATGGCGCTTTTTCCACTGCGAGTGCCGCCGACGAAGAGTATTGTATTGTTCATCTGTGACTCATGTATGACTTGTGTGGAAGGATTTTTCTCAAAAAATCCTTCCATTGATAAAGCAATTATCAAGTAATCATTCCACTATTGAGTAGCATCTCCTGCTTTACGCAATCTGCCTGCAAGGTCTTGGAGGAGTTGTGCGGCAGCAAGGCTGCTGTCCTTTGCGGCGTCATCGCGCCTTTTAAGCCATTCGGCGACGAAATAGACAGTGTCGGCATCGACGGCGCGAGCAACCTCATCATAAGTATATATGTCGTTGACGAGTTGTGTACGAGCTGTTTGGCGGTCAGCAAGGACGCGCTGATAGGTGGCATTGAGTCCATCGACGCGTAGTTGTGCTGCGCGTTGCGCTGTATCGTCGCCCTTTTCACGAGCAGTATCAAGGTCAAAGACAGCTGTGGTGAGCTGGCTGTGGATGTCGAGTGCCTCTTGGGACAATGTATCCATGGCCTGCATTCTTTGTGCAAAGTCCGACATATTACCTATACTTTTGAGAACGGCTCCGAGGGAAGCCATCACCTGTGAGTATGCGTCGTACATGGCATTTGTTTGCGCAGGGCTGAGCGCTTTGCCTTTTTGTGGTGTGGCCGCGGCGTTGCCAAGGCTTTCCACGAAGCGATCAGCATAGAGATTATAGAGGGCGTTGAGCATTGTCGGGTTGAAGGCATAGCGCAAAAGCTCTGAACGTGCAGTATAAACGTCGCCTTGCCCTTCATTGCCAGAAGGCATAAGTGTATGCATTTGTTGACCGTAACGCAAATTTACGGCGGAAAGGCTCAAAGAGACTCCTTTGTTGGGTACATAATGCCCCACCATCCAGTGTGCCACGTCTTCAACAAAGGGCAAGGGCACGACTGTGTCTTCTTCAACCTTGGGCAGGAGCGGCGTGATAATTTCTGCGCTTGCCTCAGAGCTGCCAGATCCGTTTTGGTCTTGGGCGTTCGCGTTCTCTGTATCCTGTGCCCCTGTGCCCTGTGCTTGCGTACCTTGTGTTTCTGTGTTCATGGGATCATCTTGACTGTCGCCTGCGTGCGTGCTCGATGATCCTGTGGTGGATATTGTGCGTGTTTCGCTGGGCAGTGCGCTCATGCCCGTACGAATTTCTTGCCCTGCCAAGGTGCCCGGGTCTGTTGTCGGATTTGTCACAGAAAGGGGAGGCGGAGGTGGTGGATTGATATACTCAACCACAGTTTGCACAGGTTTTTCAAGGGGGGTGTCCTCAATGACCTGCGCCACCTCATCTTGCACGATGCGCTTGACTTCTTCCTTGGTTTCGTCGTCGCGTGACATCCAAAAAAGACTTCCCGCTGTTGCTACGGCCACAAACAAGGCTAAGGCAGCAAGTTTGTATATGTTTCCTCGTCTTGAGGAGGGCTTTGGCAATTCACCCATGGAGTCAGCGGGGGAATCAG
>CAYJGA010000388.1:0-2236 GCA_964369255.1 uncultured Desulfovibrionaceae bacterium | reverse complement strand
TCCACACTTCCAAAATCAGCTTGTCAAAGTTGGTCATCTGTCCAACACGAGCCTGCTCCACACTGTAAGCAACCTTGCGCACAGGTGAATAGCTCGCATCAAGACGAATCAGACCAATATCTTCCGGCAAATCTTCATGCATTTCAGCCGGAACATAGCCCTTGCCCATGCGCACTTCAAGCTCCATCTCAAGCGTAATGTCTTCTGTAAGCTCTGCTATGTGCTGCGAAGGATTAAGCACCTCAATATGTTGATTTCCCTGAATATCAGCAGCCGTCAGCGCGCCCTTCTTAGAAACAGAAAGCATTAAGCGCTGTGGCTCCTCAGTATTCATAAGCAAGCGAACTTGCTTCAAATTCAACACAATATCAGTCATATCCTCAGCAACACCATGAATTGTTGTAAATTCATGATGCACACCCACAACCTTCACCGCCACAATTGAGGCGCCTTGGAGTGAGGACAGAAGCACACGGCGCATGGCATTGCCAATTGTATTGCCATAACCACGCTCGAGAGGCTCACACACGAACTTGCCGTGCATGGTATTTCCCGGAAAGCTCTCACGACGAATCTGGTGAGGCTTAACAAGCTCTGCCCAGTTTCGTGTATTGATAAGCCGTTCGCCTTGTTTGATAAGCATAAAGGCCCCCATCTACTTGGAATAGAGTTCGACGATCATGTTCTCGTTGATAGGGAACTGAATATCATCACGCTGTGGCAAGGCTTTCACAGTGCCCTTAAAAGCGGCGCCATCGGCCTCAAGCCAAGCGGGACAACCACGGCGTGCAATAACTTCCTGTGCTTCTGCAAGCACGGGAATTTTGCGGTTTTTCTCTGGAACTTCCAGAACATCACCCACGCGCACTTGCAACGAAGGGATGGACACCTTACGACCGTTCAGCGTGAAAATGCCATGACGCACAAGCTGACGAGCTTGGTTACGCGAGTTGGCAAAACCCAAACGATACACAACATTGTCAAGACGACGCTCAAGCAAGGAAAGCAAATGCTCGCCTGTCACGCCTTTTGCGCGGTCTGCCATGACAAAGTAGCCGTGGAATTGCTTTTCAAGAACACCATAGGTACGACGTACCTTTTGCTTCTCCCGCAACTGCACAGCATAGTCACTGATTTTCTTACGCGCACGGCCATGTTGACCAGGCGCATAAGGACGACGGTCATACGCGCACTTATCTGTGTAACACCGATCGCCCTTCAAAAAGAGCTTGGTGCCCTCACGGCGGCACATACGACATTTGGCTTCGGTATATTTAGCCATACTAATTCCTTATAGGCTTTCGTGAAAATTCACTCGTACTGCCATAGAAAATTTATACAAAACAAGCAGTACAAAAAAGACCATTTCAAAATTTCTTCGCAAAGAGGCTTGCACCCCGCCCGCTTCACTGCAAAAAAATGCAAGTGTCCACTGGCAGCGGGGCACCTCCTGCATAAAGAAGATTTACGCAAAAATCTTCTTCTACCAAATACTAGACGCGACGGCGCTTTGGTGGACGACAGCCATTGTGGGGAATGGGTGTAACATCACGAATAAAAGCTACCTTAAAGCCCACTGAATTTATGGCGCGCATGGCCGCTTCGCGACCAGAACCTGGACCTTTCACATACACACCAACGGTGCGCATGCCATTGTCTTGCGCCTTGCGGGCAGCCGTCTCAGCGGCTACTTGCGCTGCAAAGGGGGTGGACTTACGCGAACCCTTAAAGCCGCTTTGTCCAGCCGAAGCCCAGCTCACAGCATTGCCACGCGTATCGGTAAAAGTAATAATCGTATTGTTAAAAGAAGCCTGAATGTGCGCTATGCCCACAGGGATATTCTTCTTTTCCTTTTTTTTGACCGCTCTTCTAGGTCTTGCCATAGTTATTCCTCTGATCGGATCTTGACGCATATCTCGACCCGGCTGATTTGAGCCCGCCCTTCTCTGCCTCAGTTGCAGAGCCTAAAGCACGTTCACCGAAACAAACGAGCCTCTGAGCGAACGGGCCTTTGTGCGAAGAAACCATTATTTCTTTTTGCCAACAGCACCACGGCGCGGACCCTTACGGGTGCGTGCGTTGGTGTGCGTGCGCTGCCCATGTACAGGCAAGCCACGACGATGGCGAAGGCCGCGATAACAGCCAATGTCCATGAGACGCTTGATGTTGCTCACTACTTCGCGGCGAAGGTCACCCTCCACCTTGTAGTTCTGCTCAAGCTCTTTACGAATTTCGT
>CAYJGA010000387.1:991-2249 GCA_964369255.1 uncultured Desulfovibrionaceae bacterium | reverse complement strand
ACATGGTTTCCGAAAACATGGACAGGATGACGCCGTCGTCCGTACTGTCCACCACACCGGGCTTTGTTTCACGATAGAGCGCAAGGCGGCAATTACCGCCGGATACTTGATTAGAGCTTCCCATTGTTATATTCTCCTTCCGCCGATGGGCGTGTTATTTAAAAAGTTCAAAGAAACATTCATATAAAGCAAAGGAAATGCTTCTTGTTCAAACTCACAGCCATAACCTACAAAGCTTATCCCTTGCATGGCATCTGTTGTGGTATGCACGCAGGAAATGACCGACGGAAATACCACACGACTCAAAAAATCCAAGCCTTGTACACACCGAACATTATCACCGGCAATAATATTATCTACAACACCGAGCAAAAGCCCCATATTGTACATGGTCGTACCGTTTTCTTCATACTCCTCGGTATGTGGCAACACTACAGCAAAGGGGGCGGCTTTCTTCCAATCTTGACGAAAACGGTCAAAACCTATTTCTACACTCCATGTTTTTTGAAAAACGTTATCGACAATTTTGTTAAAGGCTCTATTATCCCTGAATGTTGCCGCAAGGCTTGTGGCAATTTCAAGAGAGCTTATGTAGTTATTCATATCGTCCCTTCCAAAGCGCGTTTCATGTAATGTTCAGAACGCTTGACAAAGAACTCATTGGCATGATTCTCAAGCCTTTTTAGTGCTTCTTCATTGGTGATGGCATGTATCGGCGACGGCCCGAAAAGTGGACGCAAAGAGTCTTTGATATATTCACTTTTTTTATAAAACTTTTTAAGACGTTTTCTGTTTTCCTTCATGTGCTTTGGCACATAAAAAAGATTCGACCAGCCACTCTTTGTTGTAACCCAAAACGAAGATTCACCGTCGGGGCCTTGGCGTAGTTTTGCCTCTCCATTGCTTAAGATTCGGACACGGATTCCCCCCACGGGTTTTCTTTCTATTGGTTTGATGTTTTTAAAATTTGGTTTTTGAATAGGGTATGTTTTGAATTTACCGAGGGACATACCAAGCGTATCCCTGAAAAGTATATTGCCCTCAAGCTTTGTAGAGTTTGCTTTATCAATATCAATCCGTGTCTTTAAGGACTTGCGTTTCAAGGTGTAGTGCTGAGTGACAATTTTTTTCGCAAGAGCACTCGTAGAGCGTAAGGTGTCGTTTATCGAACGGTATACAAGTTTTCGTATTTCTTGAGGTATGTATCCAAATTGCTCCGAGAGTTCTTTGAGTCGTTCCGCTCCATGTATCGTGATGG
>CAYJGA010000387.1:0-981 GCA_964369255.1 uncultured Desulfovibrionaceae bacterium | reverse complement strand
AAATACCACCCACATCATATGATTCACGAAATGACCGCTCGTCTATAAAGTCTGAAACCTCATCTCCCTTGAGTATCGCTCTGTCCCAACCAGTTTTTGACATTTTTGTAAATCTCGCCATAATGAGAACTCCTACAAAATGGATGCACTACTGCATCATCAAGTCAAAAGTGGTGATACCGTGCTTGTCTTCGTACTTTTGAATCGACCACGTTTGATGATTGTACAAAAGGGTGTTGCCCACACTTTGCCCTTGCAAGCCTGTGTGTAAGTCTGCCGTTGACACTTGGATGCTCTGCCGCATGAGGCCGAGTTCCGGCTCGTGTCTGTGCCGGAAACTCGTGGCCTCATCCTTGGTCAAGACGGGTATCATGAGGCATACACATGAGCCGTCGTCCTGCGGAAAGGAAAGCTCTTGCTCTTCGGCGAACTCGTCACAGTTCAAGAAGACGCTGACGTCTTCCCGCATTTGATCTCGTAAGCTCATCTTATTTTCCGCTCGTCATGTTGAGGATTTCAGCTTGCACTTCCGGGGGCAAGTTGGAATGCGTCATGAGCACTTGCAACATACGCCGCGAAATATCATTACTCTCGCGCATTTCTGCCAACATAGCCGCATAAGCCTGTCTGTGATGCTCGCATTCCTTGGGCGACACACAACGCATTTTCACAAAAATACCTGTGATGCACGATAGAAAGGCTGCTAAAAGCATGGTCTCAAGCGGCGTAAACGTCATAAATCACCTCCTATTTTTGAGGCGTACTCTTCCACAATAATGAGTTCTTTTCTTCTGACCCCTTGCTTGATCCAAAATAATAGGCCAGCACCATGTCTGCCTTGGCAGACGCATAGCCGATGATGCCGCCGATGAGGGCTATTTGCTCCGCCGGAAAATCCTTGAGCTGCCCCCAAAACACAAAGACCACACAGGCCACAAAGGACAAGAGCGCCACAGCCGCAAGCACGCGCGGCGTCCACAC
>CAYJGA010000386.1:0-2258 GCA_964369255.1 uncultured Desulfovibrionaceae bacterium | reverse complement strand
GCTGATTGCGCGGATTTTTCTGAAACCGTCACACTGTGCATGGCAATATGTTCTTCAAAAAGCATAGCTTCCATGCGTTGCCAAATATAGCGAGAAAGATTTTCCGAGGAAGGATTGATACGATTAAAAGGGGGGACATCATTCAGGACATGGTGGTCAAGCTCGTTGAGTACCTTTTTTAACATCGATTTTAAGTCTTTGAAATCCATGAGTAGTTCCGTATCATCCGTAAGCTGTGAACCTTGCACAGTGACCTCCACCGCGAAATTATGTCCGTGCACGTTTTCACATTTCCCTTCATAATGCCTCAGAGCATGTCCCGCACAAAATTCATCGCGCACTGTAAGACGCCATATTTTCTTTTTCATCATACGTCCTTATTAAGCTGTTATGAGATGCAAATGCACCCTTCATTATAATTCGTGTATTTGTTAGCAAATACTAGTTTACATGAAGGAGACTTGCAAGTAAATTCTCTGCGGGAAAGGTTTTTTCTCACAACATTCTCACTTTGTTTTTTTGAGGAGCATATCATGGAGCAACACGCACTGTATGGCATAATCGGACACCCTTTAGGACATAGCCGCAGCCCCGCTCTACATAATTGGGCTTTCCAAGCTTTGGGGCACAAAGGGGTGTTTTTGTCATGGCCTGTGGAGCCAGAGCATCTGGCAGATTTTGTCCACTCCGTGCGTCTTTTACGCATACAAGGCGTGTGCGTGACTATTCCGCACAAAGAAGCAATAATCCCCCTGCTTGACGAAATAAGCCCGCGCGCAGCGACTATCGGCGCTGTCAACACCCTTTATTGGCATGAGGGGAAGTTATGCGGTGAAAATACAGATGTTGACGGATTTCTATTGCCTTTGAAGCAGCACAGCATCCCTGAGTCGGCCTTAATATTGGGCGCTGGTGGTGCGGCGCGCGCCGTCGTTGCAGGCTTACAAAGCTTGGGCATAGAACGTCTTTTTATAAGCAACCGCGATACAAAGAGGGCGCAGCTTTTAGCAGAAAACAGCGAAATGGAGTGCAAGACAAAGTTAGAGCACGTTGATTGGGACGCACGCGCAGACGTCGACGCGCACTGGATTATCAACACAACACCCCTCGGCATGCACGGCGTGCATGCGGATAAAAGCCCCTATCCTGCGACGGCCTTTGAAAAATCCAGTGGCCTTGCCTACGATTTAGTGTACAATCCTCTTCAAACGCGCTTTTTGCGTGAGGCACGCGCCGCAGGCTGGCGCGTACAAGATGGGCTTGACATGTTTGTGGGGCAAGCTTTAAGACAAATGCAGTGCTGGACAGGCAGTAGCACTGACTATGCAGAAACCCGTTCTTTTTTAGCAAAAACTCTGTCGTTATAAAAACCAGTTTTCTATAAGGAGTTCATATGAAAAACATTGTTGCTCTGTGCATTATAAGCCTTCTTTTCTTGAGCATGGGAAGCAGTGCCAACGCTGTGGGCGCCCCGCAACAACCGGCGCTCAAGAAGCCCGGAGTGGTCACTTCCACGAACATCATCCTCTATCCCCAAGATGCAAATTTAAGGTACGCGCCCGGTGTTATAGTAGAACCACGCAAGCCTCCCTACAACCTTGGCGGCTGGCGAGGAAATGCCTATGTGATTTTTCCCGTGCAGGTACCACAAGCAGGAACATTCACTGTCAGCATCGTCTATAGTCGTAATGCAAACCACTCCGCAACAGTGCAAGTTGTTGGGACTCCAACTCTTTCCGAGCAAGACATGGAGCATGCGCCGCACTTCACAGCGTCACTGCCCGCAACAGGAAATAATTGGAGCAATTACATCAGGCGCGATTTAGGCACACTCACCTTGCCCCAAGGAAAAAGCTACCTCATGCTTTCAGATTGGGATGAAGTTACAAATCAGCACCTTATGAACCTACGCGAAGTGCATTTGATAAGAAAATAGTTTTTCGACAATCTTGAGGAAGCACCACGTCATTCCGATTGTGCGAACTATTCTCAATTATGCTTGCAAAATACTCTTGAGACAGTTTGAAGGTTCACAGTAAAAAAACACGTGGCTTTTTTCATTAAAAAGCGCCAACCACCTAGTTAAACAGATGGTTTTTTTGAAAGGGGGTTTGGGGGAAGACTTTTTTTTCCTAAACAAAGTTTTCCCCCAAGAAAAAAGTCTTCCCCAAACCCCTTTCAAAAAACAAATCGGAATGATCTGAAGGTACGCGCCCGGTGTTATAGTAGAACCACGCAAGCCTCCCTACAACCTTGGC
>CAYJGA010000385.1:0-2269 GCA_964369255.1 uncultured Desulfovibrionaceae bacterium | reverse complement strand
TGTTGTTGCCATCGTATAGAATATGGGGCATATTTGTATTACACACACAAGATGGGGTGTATACCATGGGATACGAGCAAATATAATGGAACACGCGGCACAGATTTCTTATGAACAAAAGGGCGCACATATGCGCGTCACGCTTTCTGGTACGTGGCACATGGCGCAACCTCTGCCCGACGCCGAAAAGCTTTTTCAAGCGCTGCACGCACATGCCACGCGGACGCTCTCCTTGCATGTCCACGAGCTTGGCGCATGGGACAGCACCCTCTTGGCCTTCGTCGTACGCATTGTCCGATACGGGCAAGAGCGCTCCGTATCGGTGGTCGTGGACGACTTGCCCGACGGCCTGCAAAAGCTTCTCAATATGTCCTTTGCCGTGGCCGCCAAGGATGGCGCCGTGCGCAAACAAACGGAACACAGCTTTTTGTCGCGCCTTGGCGCGTCGGCGCTCGCTGTACCACAGGCTGTGGGAAATGTCACAAATTTCATTGGCGAAGTCTCCCTTTCCATCGGACGATTTTTCAAGGGCAAAGCGGACGTTCGCGCCCGCGACGTCTTTGCAGCCATGCAAGAGTGCAGCGTGGAAGCACTCCCCATCATCTCCATCACAACCCTCCTCTTTGGCCTCATCCTCGCCTTTGTGGGCGCTGTACAGCTCACACAATTTGGCGCGCAAATATATGTCGCAGGCCTTGTGGGCATCGGCATGTTGCGGGTCATGGGAGCTGTTATGGTGGGCATTGTCATGAGTGGACGCATGGGGGCGGCCTATGCGGCGCTTATTGGCACTATGCAGGTTAATGAGGAAATTGACTCTCTCAAAACATTCGGCATCTCCCCCATCGACTTCTTGGTTTTGCCCCGTATCATCGCTTTGACCATCATGACGCCGCTCCTGACACTCTACGCCGATTTTATGGGCTTGCTTGGCGGCTTCTTAGTAGGCATCACCATGCTTGACATTGGCGTCATGGAATATATCAATGCCACTACGAAGATGGTGCCTTTTTTCCACGCCGTTGTGGGTCTTGTCTATGCCACGTGTTTTGGTATTGTGGTAGCTGTTGCCGGCTGCTATCAAGGCATGCGCTGTGGACGCAGTGCGGCGGATGTGGGAACGTCCACCACGGCGGCAGTTGTCAACTCCATTGTGGGTATTATTGTGGTAACTGCCATTATCACTGTCATATGTAATGTGTTAAAAGTATGAATATGCATAAAGATACACCTCCTGCCGGCATTGTTTCGGCACAGGCGCTTGAAGTCCGATATGACGACTTTGTGCTCATGCGTGATGTAGACTTTTCTGTACGACAGGGTGAAGTCTTCATCATCATGGGCGGCAGTGGGTGCGGAAAAAGCACGCTCCTCCGCGTGCTCATGGGCTTGAAGTCCCCCGCCAAGGGCGCCATCCACTATGGAGGCGTTGACTTTTGGGGCAGTTCGGAGCAAGTACGACATGAAATCATGCGTTGTGTGGGCGTCCTTTTTCAAAGCGGCGCCCTGTGGAGCTCTATGACGCTTGCGGAAAATGTAGCGCTCCCCTTGCAACAATATACCACTCTTTCTGCCAAGGACATTCGCGAACAAGCAGAGCTGAAACTCGCCCTCGCAGGGCTTACGGGCTTTGGGGATTATTACCCCTCAGAAATCAGCGGAGGCATGCGCAAGCGTGCGGGGCTTGCCCGCGCGCTGGCTCTTGACCCCGATGTGGTGCTCTTGGACGAGCCGTCGGCCGGCCTTGACCCTGTGAGCGCGCGATTGCTCGACGACTTGATTTTACAGCTCAGGGAAACGCTCAACAAAACATTTATTGTTGTGACCCATGAACTTGCCTCGCTCTTTGCCATCGCAGACACAGCCATGTACCTCGACGCAGAAACACGCGCAGTGGCAGCCATTGGCAATCCGCACGACATGTTGCGCGACAGCGCAACGCCTGAAGCCGTCATGCGTTTTTTGACGCGTGGAAATACAGTATAAAAAAGTTTTTAAGGATATGAAAAAGCATGAGTAAAGAAGTCAGTAAAACAAAGGTCGGCGCCTTCGTCCTAGGGAGCATAGCCCTGTTGATTGCGGGCATTTTCCTGCTTGGTGGCAAAAGTTTTTTTACGGAAGAAATTGAGTATGTGCTCTACTTTGACGGCTCTGTGAGCGGCCTTGCCATTGGCGCGCCTGTAGTCTTTCGAGGGGTTCCTCTTGGTAAGGTGACACAAATTCTTCTTGTGGCAGACGGTCAAGCAGAAGGCGTCACCATCCCCGTCTA
>CAYJGA010000384.1:0-2270 GCA_964369255.1 uncultured Desulfovibrionaceae bacterium | reverse complement strand
GCCATGTGCTTATGGACACAAGACTATGAGCTTGTGGATTGTAACGCAAGCTTCTTTGAGCTCTTCAATGTGTCCAATGTGGCAGACTATGCTGCCAATCCTCGTAAATATTATCCCGAATACCAAGCAAATGGCAGAGAATCGCTCTCATATGCCACGGACGAGCTGGAAAAGGCCTTTGCAGAGGGGCACAGGCAGTTGGAGTGGGCATGGTATGATGCCGACGGCAACTCCATGCCAACGCATGTCATCTTGCGGAAATTTATGTATGAGGGCGCGGAGTTTGTAGCTGAGTACATTTATGATTTAAGAGAGTTGCGCGCCACACAACAAATAGCTGCCGAAGCCGAAGAGCGCGCAAAGCTTATGCTTGACCAAATGCCCCTTGGCTCCAATATTTTGGACAAAGATTCGGAGACCATTGACTGTAATCTTGCAGTTCAAAAGCTTTTTGGTTTCGATGATAAGGAAACCTACCTTGCGGCATTCAAAGAACTTTCTACAGAATATCAACCAGATGGCAGCCGCAGCAGTGAAAAGCGCCTCGAATATATTGCTCAAGCTTTTGAGCATGGATCGGCTGTATTTGAGTGGATGCACGCCGATATTCACGGAAAGCCCATTCCTACAGAAATTACACTTGTACGCACGCGTTATAAAAATGACGGAGTCCTTATCGCCTACACGCGGGACTTGCGCGAAATCAAAGCCTCTCAAGCTTTGGCAGAAGAGGCTGAACAGCGCAATAAGGCCATTCTCGACTCCATGCCCATGGGTGTGCATTTTTGGGATGAAGACTCTCATATTATTTATTGTAACCTTGCGGCAACAAAGCTCTTTGGCTATGAAGACCCTTCGGAATACATACGGAACTTTATGCTCACAGTGCCAGAGTTTCAGCCAAGCGGCATGCTGTCCAAGGATGTCATGAAGGAGCGCTTGGCGACGTGCTTTGAGACAGGTGTGGCAGAGCTTGAATTTGTGTGCGTGAAGCCTTCCACCGGAGAACATATCCCCTTGATGGTTGTGGTGCGGCGCGCGGCGTATTTTGGCAAGCTGGGTGCCATCGCCTTTTTGCGCGATTTACGCGCTGAAAAAGCTATGCTTGCGGAAATCAACGCGCAAGCGGAAGGCTTGCGCAAGGCGAAGGAATTTGCAGAACACAGCGCCCAAGCCAAGGGCGAATTTCTTGCCAACATGAGCCACGAAATCCGCACGCCCATGAATGGTATTCTCGGTCTTCTCAATCTTTTGGAACACACGGATTTAACGCATAACCAGCTGTATTACGTTCAGAAATCTATTTTTTCTGCCAATAATCTCATGCGCATTATCAACGATATTCTGGATTTTTCCAAAATCGAAGCCAAGAAGCTGGATATGGAAGTGGCGCCCTTCACCCTGCGGGAATTGTGCACGGAAATTTATGACCTCTACGAGCCGCTCAGTTTGCAGAAGGGAATTAAGCTCTATATTGAAAAGGGCATACATCCCACGATGGTCTTGCTTGGCGATGCTCTGCGTCTCAAGCAAATTCTCTTTAATCTTGTGAGCAATGCCATCAAGTTCACGCAAAGCGGCGGTGTCACCGTGCGCGTGGCAGAGGCTACGCCCAAGGGCGAAGAATTGCACTGCCTTTTCAGCGTTCACGATACTGGCATAGGCCTAAGTAAGGAACAGGTTTCCAAGCTCTTTTCCGCATTTATGCAAGCAGATAGCTCGGTGACGCGCAAATTTGGTGGTACAGGTCTTGGCCTTGCCATTTCACGCAGCCTTGCTCAGATGATGCACGGTGATATTTGGGTGGAGAGTGTCCTCGGTGAAGGCTCCACCTTCTACTGCTCCGCTATATTTGCTATCAGCCCCAAACAAGGGCATGTAAAAAATAAGGATGAGAGTGCGAAGGCGCCCAGCGCTATCCCTCTTGGTTCGGGACACATCCTTCTGGCAGAGGATAACGAAATCAATCAGCTCATCGCTCAAGAGCTTTTGCAAAAGGGCGGCTATACGGTGGATATTGCCCATGACGGACAAGAGGCCATCTCGATGCTTGAACAGACGCACTATGACCTTGTTCTCATGGATATTCAGATGCCTGTTATGGATGGACTCACCGCCACGCAAAAAATACGCGAGCAGAGCCGTTTCGCAGCAGTGCCCATTATTGCCATGTCGGCGCATGCCATGTCGGGCGATCGTGACAAAAGTTTACAGCATGGCATGAATGAACACCTCACAAAGCCCATCATACCGGAAATACTGTATAAAAC
>CAYJGA010000383.1:0-2275 GCA_964369255.1 uncultured Desulfovibrionaceae bacterium | reverse complement strand
GCGTCTTGAGCGCATACGCAGCGACTTTGTCGCCAACGTCTCCCACGAGCTGCGAACCCCCCTCACCGCCATTCAGGGCTATGCAGAAACCCTCGCCGCCCTCGACGATATGCCTGCATCGTGTCGCCGTTTTGCGGAGATTATCCAAAAAAATGGCGCCTACCTCGCACGCATGCTCGAGGAGCTCATCGCCCTCGCACGCCTTGAAAATACGGACATGCCCATACAATCGCACCCCGTACGCATTCAAGAAAGCATCACGAGCGCCATCAATCTCTGTCGCCATATTTTTGAAATGCGCAACATTAGTATCGCCGCAGAGGTTGACGAAAGCATCTTTGTCATGGCACATGGGCAGCATGTGGTGCAAGTTTTTCGAAACCTCTTGGAAAATGCAGGACGATACGCCCCCGAAGGCGGCCTCATCCATATAAAAACCATAACGCGCAGCGGCGAAAATGGTATGCTCACATGCGCAGTGTGCGATGACGGCATCGGCATCCCACATGTGGAGCATGACAGAATATTTGAACGATTTTACAGAGTTGAGAAGCATCGCGGACAAACAAACAACGGCGCGTCTTCTACAACCGGCACAAATGGCACAAAGAATATCGCAAGTCCCGGCACCGGCCCAACCACCGGCCTCGGACTTGCCATATGCAAGCATACAGTGGAGCGCTTCGGCGGGCGCATGTGGGTGGAAAGTCCATCCAAGGAGCACGCCACCGCTTTTTACTTTACCCTCCCCCTAGCCTCTGGAGAGAAACAGTGACAGAAAAACACAAATTGTCGGCACAAAATGTGGACTTTTTTTATGGCGACGCCCAAGCGCTGAGCGACATCAGCCTCACCTTCCCCATAAATCAAGTCACCGCCCTCATAGGCCCCTCCGGCTGTGGCAAAAGTACCTTCCTGCGTTGCCTCAACCGCATGAATGACCTTATTCCGGGCACCAAGGTGAAAGGTTCCATCACACTGGACGGCGAAGACATCAACGCCCCGCAAGCCGATGTCGTCGCCTTGCGCCGCAAAGTGGGCATGGTTTTTCAAAAACCCAACCCCTTCCCCAAGACCATTTTTGAAAATGTGGCCTACGGCTTGCGCGTCAATGGCATCAAGGACGAAGCCCTCATCGCAGACACAGTAGAAGAAGCCCTGCGCCGCGCCGCCATCTTTGAAGAAGTCAAGGACAGATTACATTCCTCCGCCCTCGGCCTCTCCGGCGGACAGCAACAACGCCTGTGCATCGCACGCGCGCTGGCAGTAGGACCGGAAGTCCTCCTCATGGACGAACCCGCCTCCGCCCTCGACCCCATCGCCACACAAAAAATTGAAGAAGGCATCCACGAACTTAAACACCAGCTCACCATTGTCATCGTCACACACAACATGCAACAAGCCGCGCGCGTTTCCGACTTCACAGCCTTTTTCTATATGGGCAAACTCATCGAGCATGATATAACAGACACGATCTTCACCCGCCCCAACGTCAAACAAACTGAAGACTACATAACCGGGAGGTTTGGTTAATGAGTTCTAGAGAAAATCAATTACAACAAATGCTTGTTACATTGCGGACACGCCTTCTTGTCATGTGCGCCATGGTGGGTCTCTCCGTCGATGATGCCTGTAAAGCGCTGATAGACGGCGATGTCGGCCGCGCAAGCGCCGTCATCGACGGCGACGCCGCCATCAACGACCTCGAAAACGAAATCGACGCAAAAGCCCTCTCCCTCCTCGCCCGCACCCAGCCCGTCGCCTGTGACTTGCGCATGGTCATAAGCGCCTTGCGCATGGTCGTTGACCTCGAACGCATCGCCGACGAAGCGTGCAGTATCGCCGAACGCACACTCACCATGCAAGGCACAAGTCTTGACATCATCGAAGATGAACTCACAGAGCTCATAGAAGTTGTGCGCTCAAGCTTCGTAGCCGCCGTGGACGCCTTCCGCGAAGGGGATGCAGAAAAAGCCCTCGCCGTGCGTAAGCACGAAGACGACGCCGCACTTCTCGACATGCGCATCGTCCACAAGCTCATCCAGAAACTCGAAAGCAACGAGCCACAGACAGCCATGTACGGCATCCTCGTAAGTCGCTCCCTCAACAGAATTTGGCGCCGCTCCATGAACCTCGCCGAGCATACCTATTTCATCTATGCCGGCGTCAGTTTAAAGCATACGCATGTATAGTTTTTTTGAAGGGGGTTTGGAGGAAAGCTTTTTTGTTTAAGTTTTTTTCTTGGGGGGAAACTTTTTTTAGGAAAAAAAAGCTT
>CAYJGA010000382.1:0-2276 GCA_964369255.1 uncultured Desulfovibrionaceae bacterium | reverse complement strand
GCTTTGAATCTTTATGACATTGACGAAAGCATGAGCTTTACCACAAAGGCTGGCCTTTCAAAGCCCAAGGTAGGCGCCTACCTTGATATTACACTCAATGCCACGGTGACTGTGGCCGCAAGCGCCACACTCACCACCACAGGCGCAAGCAAGGTGTATGAGGAAGAGGGCATAGGCGGCGTGATGGTGAGTAGCATCGACAGCGCCGATATTCTCCTGCATGCAAGCAGCCATCAAAACCTCAACTACAACGTGGGCATCAACCTTAAGGGTGGTGCCAGCGCAGGCACCCTTGATTCCGTGGTGGACGTGCTCGAAAACAATAATGTCCATGTAAACGCCAATGCCATATTCTATAGCAATGGCAACATCGCCTTTTCCAGCGGCGCCCTTGGCTACGATTTCCTTTCTGACGGCGAGATTAGAGGGAATAATGGCAGAACCTACGACATGGGCGACAACCACATGATGGCCAATGGCAGTATTTATGACAAGACACTCGCGCCCACGTCCAAGGTTACGGGCGGAAGCGGCCTTGACATCAACCAAACCTTCCACTTGGACGTTGCAGGCGGCGCAGATATTACGGCGCGTGGCGATGTGTTCATCTATAATAAGCGCGGAAGCTATACCCACAATGTTGTCAACCAAGCAAATAATTGGGCGAGTGATGCCTTTAAGTCTACCAAGGACATTCGCATTGACGGCGACTTTATCAGCACGGCGACAGTCAATGGCATGATCACCGCAGGCGTCAACAATGAGGTACAAGCCACCATTAAGTCTTTTGAGGATGAGAGCGACTGGCTGACGGCGAAGGAGAGCGCAAACATGAGCGCCGAAGAGAAGGCGCGCATTGAAAAGGCTCTGGCAACCGTGGCAACGGCTCTTGGCAATGGGAATACCTATTGGGATTACCTGAAAAACAACAGCTTGTTCAATCCCGCAGCCAGTGCAGGTGTGAGCGGCAGCACCATGACCCAAGAAACATGGGCGACACTCTGGCAGGAAACCCTCGATGCCTACACAAAACTCAAAAGATATGAGCTTGTGGGCACGCCTAATCCTACAGTGGCGGGCAATCCCCTCTATACAGAAGCGGACGTCCCCACCTACACAGTGGACGAGATCTATGGGCTGTTCAATATCAGTGACAGTGTGCGCTATGTGCTTGAGACACTGTGCGACAATAATATGGACACCCTCAAGACAAATGCGACCCAAGCACCCTTGACAGACGCGGATTACAAGGCCGTCGTCGAGAACCTTGACTTTGCCGCACTGGAGGCACTCTATACCGCCGCCGGATGGTCTATGAACGATTTCTGGCAGGACGTGCTCGACGCCAATGCTGCCGATACGGAGTTCACCGATGTAGAACAAAGCCTCATCGCCTACATGGCGGCCAACGACGCAAGCTTTGTGGCTCTGCACAAGACCATAGAAAATGCCAAGAATATGGCCTATGTGACGGAAGCAGGCTGGGAAGCCATCCTTGCGAGCTATAGTAAGGGGGGCGCGTGGACAGGCTTCACAGACGCGCAGAAGACTGAACTGGAAGCCTTCTACACTGCCTACACGGCAGCAAAGGACGTGACAGTAAGTTCCACACCTGAACAAGTGACTGCGGCAGAAGAGGCGGCTCTCGCTGCAAAGAATGCGTGGGACGCTGCCATAGTAGCAGAGAAAGACGCGAAGGCCAAAGCCGATGAAGCGCCTGAAGACATGGCCTTGAAAGACGCCTACGACGCGGCAGCGCAAAATGTTACTGACACGAAAGCTGCCTATGACACGGCGCAGGCCGCACTTGAAGCCATGCGCACACGGGCAGACGTGCTTAGAGCATATACTGACATTGCCCAAACATTGTTGCACACCCATGTGGACGCCAATGCGCAGAGCATCATGGGCGAGACATTCTGGGAAAACTATACCCTGAACGACTTGCGCAAGCCATATGCCAGCAACACAGCCTATGTGTCGGAAGAAGGCTGGACTGGGCTTTTGGAATCCTTCGCAGGTGCTGACGGGACAGGGTGGACTTACTTCACGGATGAAGCCGAGATAGCCTCGCTTAACGCCTTTAAGACGGCCTATACCACGATGGCAACATGGTTGGGAGTGCTGGAAGAGCATAACGACGCAGCGCTCTTGTTGATGAATGCCTATATGGAGGCCGAGCTTACCTACGACCTTGACACCGAAGCAGGCTGGGTAGAGCTTATGGCGCACTACGCCAGTGATGACGGGAAAGGGTGGACGCACTTCACTGAGGC
>CAYJGA010000381.1:0-2302 GCA_964369255.1 uncultured Desulfovibrionaceae bacterium | reverse complement strand
CTCATTTATGGTGCGCGTTTCTTTGTGTATCCGGAAATTGTACGCCCCACTTTTACGCTGGGCATCGGTTCTTGGGAAATTCCGGGCATCCGTGTGCTTGTTATCTTGACTTCATTTGCACTTATGTCTGCACTGTACCTTTTTGTACACCGTACACGCACAGGCGCCGCCATGCGCGCCGTCTCCATTGACCAAGGTGCCGCACGTCTTATGGGTATCAACGTCAACCGTATCATCTCCATCGTTTTTATGATTGGACCCGGCCTTGGCGGCGCGGCAGGCATGATGGTGGGCTTGTATTACGGACAAATTGACTTCGTGATGGGCTGGAGCTATGGCTTAAAAGCCTTTACTGCGGCGATTTTGGGCGGTATCGGCAATATCCCCGGCGCCATGTTGGGCGGTCTTTTGCTTGGTGTCATCGAGGCCATGAGCGCGGCCTATATTGCGGCTGCATGGAAGGATGTCATCGCCTTTGGCGTGCTTATTTGTATCCTCATTATACGCCCCACGGGAATTTTGGGCGAAAGGGTGGCTGATAAATTATGAACATACGCCATATCATTTCGCTGGTCTTGGTTATTGCCTTGGTCTGTTTCCCCATGGTCGCCAACAGATACTGGATCGACGTGTGGGTGAGCATCGGCCTTTATGCATGGCTTGCGCTTTCGTTGAATGTGATTTTGGGACAGGCGGGGCTTTTCCACATGGGGCACGCGGCATTTTATGCCATCGGCGCCTATACAACGGCTGTGCTCAATACGCTCTTTGGTATTCCTGTATTATACTTATTGCCCGTGGCAGGCATTGCCGCAGGCTTGTTTGCACTTATCGTGGCACGTCCCATCATTCACTTGCGCGGTGACTACTTGCTCATCGTGACCATCGGTATTGTTGAAATTGTGCGCTTAACGCTTATCAACGATGTGGGTGGCGTGTTTGGCGGATCAAATGGTATCTTTGGTATTTCGCGTCCAGAACTCTTTGGCGTGCGCATTGTTACGCCTACGCAGTTCTATTACTTTGTCTGGGGCGGCGTGGGCTTGAGTGTGCTCTTTTTCGCATGGCTTGCGCGGTCGCGCTTTGGGCGCGCATTGAACTACATCCGCGAGGATGATGTCGCCGCCAACGGCTGCGGCGTCAATGTGGCGACGTACAAGCTCATTGCCTTCGTGATTGGCGCCTGTTGGGCAGGTACGGCGGGCAATGTGTTTGCGGCGAAAATGACCATTGTGACGCCGGAGTCCTTCTCCTTCACAGAGTCCGTGGTTATTTTTGCGGTGGTTATTTTGAGCGGTGGCAGCCAGTTAGGTGTGCTTATCAGTACATTTATTTTTATCGGCTTGCCGGAAGTTTTGCGGGAATTTTCCAACGCGCGTATGCTCATCTTCGGTCTTGCCATGATGGTCATGATGATTTGGCGCCCGCAAGGTCTTTTGCCGCCCTTGCCATATAAGTATAAATTGTCTTTCTTTAACAGGGACGGGACGCCAAGGGAGGCGCCGCCAGAGAAAGCCCCTGCTGAAGACGGAACAAACCCACCCCAAGGAGGTAAAGCATGAGTTTGCTGCGCCTTGCTGATGTAACAAAAATCTTTGGGGGGCTCACCGCCATGCAGGAAGTGAGCTTCGAGGTAAAGCGTGGCAGTATCGTGGGACTCATTGGCCCCAACGGTGCTGGCAAGACAACTGTGTTCAACTGTATTACAGGGAACTATACGCCGGAAAGTGGTGAGATTTATTTCAAAAATGAGCGCATCACCGGTGTGCCCTCCCATACTCTCGTAAAGAAGGGCATTGCGCGTACATTCCAATCTATCCGTTTGTTTCCGCGTATGCAGGCGGTGGAGAATGTGCTTGCGGGTCGTCATTGTCGTATGCAAGCAGGCGTGGTGTCGTCCATGCTTCGCTTACCATGGCAGCAACGAGAGGAAAAAGCGGCCTTTGAGCGCGCCATGCAGGAATTGGCCTTTGTGGGCATTGATGACCTCTATGCAGAGAGCGCAGGCAGCCTTGCCTACGGCAAACAGCGCCTTCTTGAGATTGCTCGCGCCCTTGCGTCTGACCCTGAATTGCTTATTTTGGACGAACCCGCCGGTGGCATGAATGAGCACGAGACTGCGGAGCTTATGGAGCTTATCCACGCAATTCGCAAGCGTGGCATCACCGTGCTTCTCATTGAACACGACATGCGTCTTGTGATGCATATTTGTCAGTGGCTCGTCGTGTTGGAAAATGGCTGCGTCATTGCCAGAGATGTGCCCGCAAATATCCAAAACAACAAAGCCGTCATCGAGGCCTAT
>CAYJGA010000380.1:0-2304 GCA_964369255.1 uncultured Desulfovibrionaceae bacterium | reverse complement strand
CACCGCCGGCACCTAGGGAAGCCAAGTGGGGGCCGTTTTTGACGAAAAGGCTTGTGTTCATTACAAGAGCCATTTTGTGCATATTGTCGATATTGCGGGAGTGAATACCGGCTGTATGACACAAACCACGCTCAAGCTTGATGGCGATGTTGATGGCTTCGTCCACATTGTTGGCGCGCACGATGGGGATGACGGGCATCATTTGTTCCACGCGAGCGAACACATAGTTGGGGTCAAAACCGGCGTCTACGATGAGCAGGCGGCAGCTTTCAGGCACATTGATACCGGCTTCTGCGGCGATTTTTGCAGCATCGCGACCTACCCATTTGGGGTTGGCAACGGCGTTCTCGCCGGGATAGTTCTTGAGAGCAAAGCGAGCGATTTTGTCCGCTTGCTCCAAGGTGATTTCATAGGCGCCGATGCGCTTCATTTCTTCCTTCAAGCTGTCAGCAATGGAGTTGACTGCAATGATAACCTTTTCATCTGCGCAGATGATGTTGTTATCGAAGGAGGCGCCGTCGTAGATACTGCGAGCAGCGCGGGCAAGGTCGGCGGTTTCGTCGACAACGACTGGTGGATTGCCAGCGCCGGCAGCGATAAGACGCATGGTCGTGTGCTTACGAGCCGCTTCCACAACAGCTTCGCCGCCTGTGACAACGAGGAGGCTGAGGCCGGGGTAAGCGAAGAGCTTTTGAGCAACTTCGATGCTGGGTTCGCGCACAGCCACCATCAAGTTCTGGATGCCTGTGGCCTCGTAAATGGCCTTGTTCAATACTTGAATGGCCTTTTGCGTGACGCGCTTCGCCGCAGGGTGCGGGGAGAAGATGATGGAATTGCCCGCAGCAATCATGCTGATGCCATTGTTGATGACAGTGGCGGCGGGGTTTGTGGAAGGGGTCACGGATGCGATGACGCCCCAAGGCGCATTTTCCACAAGTGTGAGGCCTGCGTCGCCTGTCATGGCCACGGGGGAAAGAACCTCTGTACCGGGTGTGCGTTCAGCCACGAGAACATTTTTAGCTATTTTGTCGTCAACGCGTCCCATACCTGTTTCAGAAACAGCCATTTCAGCCAACATACGAGCTTCATGGATTGCTGTCTTACGCATGACGGCGATAATTTTATCGCGCATGGCGAGGGTTCTGATGGCCGGGAAGGCATTTTGTGCCGCTGCCACAGCCGCGTCGAGGGTGTCGAAAATCCCGTAGTCGCCCTGTGCACTTGGGGCAGCTCCTGTCATGCCGGATGCTGCCATGCTGCATGGAGCGCCCAAAGCTGCACCTTGGCCTGCGCCCTGACTTGCACCTTGCGGTGCAGCCATACGACGCATGACTTCGGAAACAATACGTTCAACCATTTCTTGTTGTGCCTGCATAATATATCCTTAGCGATCTTTTGAAAAAAGCGTTTGTCCACGGCTTGTGAGCTGGTCAACGATGCCAACCACAGCCAAATCCACAGGAGAGTGCTGCGTACATACATTTCTGGCAGAGCTGCCACGCACGAGCACCACAAGTTCCCCTTCGCCGGCACCTATTACGTCCACAGCCACTTCGGTTCTGCCTGTGGGTGCGCCGTCCTTGTCTACAATATCAACAAGTAACAGGGCGTTGTGTGGCATTTCCCGCGCACGCACTGTCGAAACAACTTGTCCGGCAATTTTGCCAATCTCCATTCTTACCTCCGCGTCTAGCTCACGTCTTCGTGAACAATTCCTATGTCTTATAGCGAGTTTTTTGTCCTACGGCGTCGCCTCATGAGTGTTCATGGGGTGGCGACGCCGTAAGGCGTAAACAAGGGGTTAAGACGTCGTAGCTTCACCCAATTTATTTGCTTTGAAGCGGGAACACTGCTTCAAGATCTGCATGAGGACGAGGAATAACATGCACAGCGATAACTTCGCCGCCTACGCGTTGTGCTGCGGTGGCGCCGGCGTCTACAGCGGCTTTGCATGCTGCAACGTCGCCGCGAACCATGGCTGTTACAAGACCGCCACCGATTTGCTCATAAGAAATAAGGGTTACACGAGCAGCCTTCACCATGGCGTCAGCAGCTTCAATAAGTCCTACCAAACCCTTTGTTTCGATCATACCGAGAGCATCCATTTTAAACTCCTTAATTTAGTTATGTTTTTGCGAAATCCTTATAAAAGGATGTCGTAATTCAGCGTGAAAACAACACTCATTTATTTTTGCGCGGCTTGCGCACGATTGAGCGCCGCGCCGATGAGTGACACTTGATATATATCCTCAGCGCTACAACCGCGCGAAAGATCATGCCAGCACCCATTCAGACCTTGCAGCA
>CAYJGA010000379.1:0-2308 GCA_964369255.1 uncultured Desulfovibrionaceae bacterium | reverse complement strand
GAAAAACAACTCACAAGTCATCCTTGCCTTATTTGAAGCTTTGGCACACTCTCAAGAGTATTTGACAAGTACTATTGAGAATGGTTCATACAATTAGAATGACGTGCACCCCCCCTGCATTGACTCACTTCTATGAAAACCTCCCACGCTCCAGCAAAAAAACATGGCACATCACAAAAAAAAATATTTTTTTCCCCTCAAAAAAAACGCGTCCCGCGAAGAAAAACACCTGTCCTCTCAATGTGTTCCGAAATTTTCGGAAATTTTGCATCTAAGGCATTGGCATATTTTTCTTTGTTTACTGAAATGCTTCAGTCTTACGGCGAGTCGGAAATCGGGCAATGTCTGCGCACAGGGTCAAGGCAGCGAAACACTCACCTATGACAATGGAGGCATATATGAAGACCACGCTGGAACTGGCGCAAGCATTCACAACACAGTGGCACGCACACTCCTTGCTGGCAGAGGGCGAGGCGCAAGGGCGCACTGCACCGCGTAAGGAAAGAAAACGACGCGGCAGAAAACGCGCGTCGGCTGCGCATTCTGCGTCTACTTCTGACCTCAACACAGCAGCGTCTGCTGCTGACATCGGCGCCGCCTACTGGGCACAGCATCACTGCGACGCACTCCCCTTGCCCTTGGCTGTCGTCTTTTACGACGCCGCCGCATGCCTCGGCTGCGAATGTGCCATGGCTCTCATGCAGCGCGTCGCCAACATTGTGGGAGAGGCACATCTTGATGTCTTCACCCCCGCGCCGACACACGGACACTACGATGCAGCATCGCGCACCTTGTACACGGCGCTACAGGAATGCAACTTGGACTATTACACAGCGCGCATGGTCGTGCGTCATCGCTTGGCGCATCACGCCAATGTCTGCACGGAATCTGTCAAACCTGCCCAAGAGCGTGAACGCTGGAAAAATCGGTGCCAAGGGCTGCTGGAGCACTTGGCACTGCTTGAAAGGGGGGGCATATGACAGTGTGGGTCTTATTGTGCCTTCTTGGCGTCGTCTGCGTGCAAATGCTGTGTTTATGGGGGCTTGTGGTGCTCAAAAGCGAGCGCACGCACGAAGCAAAAGAGCAGGAGGCTGCCTCGCACATGCAAGAAGGCGCGTGTAAAGAAGCATATATGCAAGGGGACGCAGCATTGAGCGCTGAAAGCATAGAGGCCGTTCAAGCGCGTCAAGACGCGCAAGAGCACCACCTACACACATTGAACGCACGCCTTGCGCGTGTGGAAAAGCAACATGCTGACGTCTTCGCCGCGCAAACGACTGTGACAGCAGTGCAGCGCACACAACGAGAAATACACGCACGCATGGAAAGTACGGACAGGGGTCTACGCTTAATCAAGCGGCTTTTTGAACAGCACGAGCATGGACATACGCGCGGACGCCTTTCCTAGAAAAGCAACGCGTACCACGCACACATTGCTGCGAGAACCATTACACATGCACGAGGTATCTATGGAAAAGTCCACGGAAAAAAAGGCTCCCTATGGCAAGACCCTGTTGGCAAAGGCTCTGAAAGAGCGTCTTTCCATGCTGACACGAGCGCTGGGTGAAGCAGATGTAGGAGGCAAGGGGATTGATATTGTTAAGGAAATAAAGGAACTCCATGTGCTGCTGGACGCTCTTAGCACAAACAGCGTGCCGCGCAGCGACGAAAAGCAAGACACAGCGCCCCTTGTGGTGGTCTGGGGCACGACGACAGAAAACATGTCGCCTGCGTCGCACATGTCGCAAACGCCCTGCGGCGCCCAGACGTCAACGCATGCGTCAGCAGATACATCGACTGCCGCAAAAAAAGGCATGCAAAAAAGAACGACAGGAGGCTCACATGGTCAAAACTCGTGAAAAAGCGCAAGAGCACTCCCCTACCGGCATCGTGCTGCCCTATGTGCCGCGCCCGCTGCAATGGGAATTTCATGAGCAACGCACGCGATTTTGTGTACTCCTGTGTCATCGGCGCTTTGGCAAGACTGTGGCAGCCGTCAACGACCTTATCCGCCAAGCCTTACGCATGGGCGGCGCAGACTGGCGAGCCGCCTACATGGCACCCTTCTTGGGACAGGCCAAGACAGTGGCATGGGATTACATCAAGTACTTTGCCGGCCTCGTCCCGGGCACACGCTTTTTAGAAACGGAATTGCGCTGCATATTCCCCACAGGCGCGAGCATCCGCCTCTTTGGGACGGACAATGCCCACGCACTGCGAGGCATGTACTTAGACGACCTTGTGCTGGACGAGCCGGCCGATATGCCGCGTCAAGTGTGGACAAGCGTGTTGCGCCCCATGCTGGCAG
>CAYJGA010000378.1:0-2311 GCA_964369255.1 uncultured Desulfovibrionaceae bacterium | reverse complement strand
GCGAGGAATGAGCCTTACGGATACAGAGAGCAGAGATGTTTGGGGGGAAACTTTTTTTCCCTAAAAAAAGTTTCCCCCCAAGAAAAAAACTAAAAAAAATAAACTTCAACCCTATCCACCAAGATAGGCTTCCTTGACCTTGGGGTTTACGAGCAGCTCTTTCCCTGTGCCCTCCAGCACGATGCGCCCCACTTCCAAAATATAGGCATAGTGCGCGATGGAGAGCGCCGCAAAGGCGTTTTGCTCCACAAGCAAGATTGTTTTCCCTTCGGCATTGATTTTCAAAACAATATTAAATATCTCTTTCACCAACAAGGGCGCAAGACCGAGGGATGGCTCATCAAGCATGAGCAGGTCGGGACGACTCATGAGCGCACGTCCTACGGCAAGCATTTGTTGCTCACCGCCGGAGAGGGTTCCGCCTTTTTGCCATGAACGCTCTTGCAAACGCGGAAAGAGCTCGTACACCCACTCAATATCCTTCGCGATTTCTTGCGTGTCACTGCGACTGTAGGCACCAAGCAGGAGGTTTTCTTTGACGGTCAAATGAGGAAGGATGCGCCGCCCTTCAGGCGAAAGGGAAATGCCATGTCTCACCATATTTTCCGGCGGAAGGCCTTTGAGAGCCACAGTGGACGCGTGCTTATGACGCTGAAACTGCATGTCACCGCTGATATTTTTGTTGAGGCCGGCGACGGAACGAATAATACTGCTCTTGCCGGCGCCGTTGGCGCCAATGAGCGTCACAATACTGCCATGGGGGATGTGCAAATCGACGCCTTGCACTGCTTCAATGCCGCCATAGCGCACTTTCAAGTCTTTTATCTTCAGCATATTACACCGCCTCGTCTGTACTATGTGAGGCATGCGCCAGCACATCTTCACCAAGATAGGCCTTAATGACTTGTGGGTTATTGCGGATGGCCTCGGGATTGCCTTCGGCGATGAGCTGACCGTATTCCATAACCCAAATATACTGACACACGCCCATGACCACCTTCATGTCGTGCTCGATGAGAAGGATGGTCAAGTCGAACTCGTCGCGGATGTGTCCGATGAAGTGCATAAGCTCGATGCTTTCCTGCGGGTTCATGCCAGCAGCAGGCTCATCAAGGAGCAAAAATGTGGGATCGGTGGCGAGAGCGCGGGCAATTTCTAAGCGCCTCTGCGCTCCATAGGGCAGGCTGTGCGCTTTTTCGTTGACATAGGGCGTCAATTCAAGGCGTTCAATCAAGGCCTCCGCCTTTTCTTTAATAGCCTGCTCTTCTTTGTAGTACACAGGAATGCCAAGGGGCGCCATCCACCACGGACATTTACGCCGCACATGACAGCCCACCATGACATTCTGCAAGGCGGTGAGGTGTTGCGACAAACGGATATTTTGGAATGTGCGTGCCATACCAGCCTCGCACACTTTGTGCGGCGGATGGCCTGTGATATTAGTGCCTTGAAAGGAGACAGAGCCTTCTTGCGGCGTATAAAAACCGCTGATGACATTGAAGGCCGTCGTCTTTCCTGCGCCGTTGGGTCCAATAAGCCCCACAATACCGCCCTTGGGAATGTGCATATCAAGGCCGTTCACGGCTATGATGCCCCCAAAGCGCATAACAATAGAGTCCACGGAGAGCAAAGCGTCTTGCGGCGCCGGTTTTACAAAGGGAATACTCATTTACGCCTTCCTCCTCAAACGATTGATCAGGCCGCTGAAACCGCTCCATGTGATTTCACGCATCCCCATGATACCTTCGCGGCGGAACAAAATAATGCCCAACAGAATAAGGGAGAACACAACCATTCGCATGCCGGGAATGCCGGGGATTTCAAAGAGCATGAAGTCCATAGGTTCTTCAAGCACACGCAACCATTCAAGCAAGACAGTGATGACCGTCGCGCCTAAAATGGAGCCAGTGATAGAACCAAGACCGCCTGCGACGACAAACATAAGGACATTGAATGTCAACAAGAAGTTAAACATCTTCGGGTCAATGGTGGACAAGTGGCTTCCAAGAAGCGCGCCGCCCACGCCCGCAAAGAAGGCACCGAGGCAAAAGGACAAGACTTTATAAAAAAAGACATTTATCCCCATGACCTTAGCGGCGATTTCATTGTCGCGAATACACTTGAACACATTCCCAAAGTTGCTGTTCACAAGGCGAACGATACAAATTAGCGTCACGAGGAGCCAGAAGTAGGTCGTGAGTAAGTCTGCGTAGCTTGGGATGCCCTTAATGCCTAAGGAGCCGTTTGTGATGGACGTGGCATTGACGATAAGTACGCGGATAATTTCCGCAAAGCCAAGGGTGGCAATGCC
>CAYJGA010000377.1:0-2313 GCA_964369255.1 uncultured Desulfovibrionaceae bacterium | reverse complement strand
ACAAGAAGGCAGTGTTCCCATGCTCACAGCGGATATGCTTGGGCGGACGGGTGTGAGTGTCTATGTCATTGGCCCTGAGGGCGGCTTTTCGGAACGGGAAATAAATTTACTGACAAGGGCGGACTTTTCGCCTGTCAGCCTTGGGAAACGCGTGCTCCGCTGTGAAACAGCGGCTTTGCTGTGCCTTGGGCTGCATTGGTGGGCATCAGAACAAGCATCTGGTTACGAAACTTTGAGCGGTGCCACGCATGGCGGATAAAACACGTATTCCCTTGGCAGAACGTCTGCGCCCCCATGATATGGCATCCTTTGTGGGGCAAGAGCACATTGCGGCGCGATTGCAAACGCTTTTGCGCGGACAAGAGAAAGGTCAGCGCTTGCCTTCGCTCTTGTTTTTCGGCCCTCCCGGTTGTGGAAAATCCACGCTGGCCTTGTTGCTGGCGCGCTTAAAAGACGCAGAGGGACGCCGTCATGTGCGCTTGAGCGCGCCTGAAGTCGGCTTGCAACAATTACGTCGCACGCTTTCCGGTGTAGATATTCTTGTCCTTGACGAATTGCATCGCTTCTCTAAAGCACAACAAGATTTCTTCCTGCCCTTGGTGGAGTCAGGAGAAATTGTCCTGCTTGCAACGACGACGGAAAACCCGTCCTTCAGCGTGACACGCCAGCTCCTCTCGCGCTTACAAGTATGGCAGCTGCACCCTCTAGGACAAGAGGCGTTGAAGGATTTGGCCCACCGCGGCGCGCAAGCGCAAGAGTGCGAGCTTGACGACGATGTTCTTGATGCTCTCACCCGTCTTTCCCGTGGTGACGCGCGCACACTCTTAAACCTTGTGGAATATGTCACCGCCTTGCCGGAAGATGAGCGCGGTTTTGAAGCCATAAAGAAGCGCTTGCCGGACATGGTAAGCAGGCACGACAAGGACGGAGACAGCCACTACGAGCTGGCGTCTGCGCTCATAAAATCCATCCGTGGAAGCGACCCCGACGCGGCCTTGTATTATTTGGGCTGCCTTCTGGAAGGCGGCGAGGATCCGCGATTTATTTGTCGTCGTCTTATTTTATCTGCCTCGGAGGATGTGGGGCTTGCCGACCCACAGGCACTGCCACTGGCAGTGGCATGCCAGCAGGCCGTGGAATTTGTGGGCATGCCCGAAGGCTTTATTCCTCTTTCGCAAACAGTTGTCTATCTTGCCCTTGCACGAAAAAGCAACAGCACTTACGCCGCATATTTGCGTGTACAGCAAGAAATACGTCAAAACGGCAAGCAGCCAGTGCCCATCCATTTGCGAAATGCGGTCACAAAGCTGCACAGAGAGTGGAATTATGGCAAAGAATACAAATATCCGCACAACTTTCAACAGAGCTGGGTGGAACAAGAATACTTGCCGCAAGAACTCAAGGGGCGACGCTTCTATGAAGCGCGGCATAATGGTGATGAAACGCGTTTGAGCCATTGGTGGCATCAACTTCCCCCCAAGAAATGGTGAATATATGGACACAACAAGGCCATCCAACCCTCCCTTTACGACGAAGTATTTAACAGGGCGCGACTATCAAAGCCCGCACTATACTCCGTCATTTTTTGAAAAAAAATTTCCTAATGTGGCCTTTTATGCCCGCGCATTCCTTGGCCCCGTCGTGACCCTCTGCCACGAAGCGCAGACGGGCAAGTGTGACGATGTGGCATGGGCGCGCGCAAGTGCCGGCGTGGCGAAGGTCGTGGAGCGTGTGGGCGGTCGCATCTGCATCACAGGCATGGAGCATCTTGTAAGCGCAGCCAAGGACGGCCCGTGTATTATTGTAGCCAATCATATGAGCACCCTTGAGACATTCTTACTGCCGGGCATCGTGCGCCCTTATATGCCCGTCACCTTTGTAGTCAAAGAGAGCCTCATGCGTATGCCTTTTTTTGGCGCCGTCCTCGCCACCCGCAATGTCATTGCTGTGGGGAGAGAAAACCCGCGTCAAGACTTAAAAAGCATGCTCGACGGGGGCAAGGAGCGCCTTGAAAGTGGCATGTCCCTTATTATTTTCCCGCAAAGCACACGGGCAACAACATTTGACGCCGCAAAGTTCAACAGCATCGGCGTCAAATTGGCACGCAACACCCAACGCCCCATCATCCCTCTTGCACTCAAAACAGACGCATGGGGGCAAGGTTCACTCATGAAAGATTTCGGTGCCTTTTCGCCACAGAAAACTGTCCATTTCGCCTTTGGCGCCCCGCTCCGCGTACAAGGGAATGGCAAGGCGGAGCACAGTGCGATTTGTGACTTTGTGGGCAACCATATATCACAATGGACTTCGGAG
>CAYJGA010000376.1:0-2328 GCA_964369255.1 uncultured Desulfovibrionaceae bacterium | reverse complement strand
AAAAAAAGTTTTCCCCCAAACCCCCTTTCAAAAAAACCATCTGTTTAACTACACAATCGGCGCGTTTGAATGAAAAATATGTAAGAACATTACCTATTAAATGTAAAACAGCTCACAAGTCATCCTTGTTTTAGTTGTTTTACTTGCTTTACTTGCTGCTTTGGCACACCCTCAAGAGTATTTGGCAAGCACTATTGAGAATGGCTCATACAATCAGAATGCCGTGATTCAAGACATAGGCATGCATATAAGAAAAAACTTGTAAAGTCAAGGCTGTTTCCCTGTAAGATTTTCAAGACATATACATCGCTATACTCACGGTTTAAGAAAAAAACAGAAGAAAAACGTGTTCCCCTCCCATTCTCTTCTTGACTTTAGACGGAGCCTGTTGCATAATTCCGCCTCGAAAAGAAATTTTGCGCCACATATATACAGCGGCGCGCGGAGGAATACCATGGCTCAACTGGAAAATGCTACAAAAACTGACGATGGCGTCACATTAAACGGCTTTGTTTTGTCACCCATCGTAGAAAAATGTGAAGGCTGTGATCGCGTTCGCGATTTTGAAGAACAAAAATACTGTTCCAGCTACCCCACCCCCGGTCGCAAATGGGTGGGCGGTAATTGCAACTTTGCGACACATGTGAAAGCAAAGGCCGCAGCTGCTGCCAAGGTGAACCCCTTGAAAGCATCCAAGCGTGCTGCCAAAGGCAGATAACAGCGCATACAAATGTGCTGATTCTTATATTGACAGTGTCAGTCAAAAATGGTACCTTTTAGGTGCTATTTCCCAAAAGCCTTGTTTTTCATGCCCGTTTACTCCTTCCTCACGGGTGGGTTATTGAAAAACAAGGCTTTTTTTCAATCCTTACAAAACTTTCAATGCATACGACTCCCGCGCAACAACACGCCCCACACGCCAAAAAGTTTCTTCCTCTTGATTTAAGAGCGCAGTAAAAGCCGCCACCTTTTCCGCAGGCACAGCAAACAAAAGACCGCCAGACGTCTGCGTGTCAAAAACAATGCTCTCAAGCGCTTTATCCACGCCCGCAGAAACTGCTGTATACTTTTGCCAAAACCTTCGATTGGCATGGCTCGCGCTGGGAATGAGACCATCCTGAGCATAGGCAAAGGCATTTTCCAAAACAGGCAGACACTCACTCTCAATTTCGACTGTCACATCCGATGCCAAAGCCATTTCAAGCGCATGACCACCAAGCCCAAAACCTGTAATGTCTGTCACCGCTTTTAAATCCAACGTAGGCACCGCACGCGCGCCAATCACATTGAGTTTTGAGCACCACTGCGACACAAGCGCTTCGCTCTGCTCACAATTATCCCACTGCGCCTTTATGCCTGTGGCAAGAATGCCGGTACCCAAGGGTTTTGTCAAAAAAAGCGCATCTCCTACACGCAAACCATCATTGGTAGCAACGCTGTTTGGGTCGATAAGCCCTGTCACAGAAAGACCATACTTAATAGCCGTATCTTCCACAGTATGCCCGCCCACAAGCGCAGCGCCCGCCTCCGTGAGCGTATCGAGTCCGCCGCGCAGAATGTCGGCTACGCAAGACAAGCCCTCCTCCCCATTGCAAGCCGTAGGAAAGAACAGCATATTCATGGCGCACCACGGCGTCCCCCCCATGGCATAGACATCAGAAAGCGCGTTGGCGGCGGCAATGCGCCCAAACATATAGGCGTCGTTCACAATGGGTGCCAAAATATCCACAGTCTGCACCAAGGCCTTATGGGGGATAGTCTGCACAACAGCAGCATCCTCATTGCGAGCCCTGCCTGCAAGAACCCTTTCCTCTATGACGGAAGCGCAAGTTTTGGGAACACGCGACAATATATCCTCCAGAAACTCTGGAGCAACCTTTGCAGCTCAGCCCGGAGCCGTAGTAATATCAAGTAAACGCATTGCATCCTCACAAATAAAAATGGGGGAAGGCCAAAGCCTCCCCCCACCACATATACATACGTGCAAAAGATAATTTAGAAAAAGTGACTACTTAGGTTCTTCGCTCTTTGCGTCGTCAGAACGTCCTTCTTCTTCGCCAGCATCTTTCACGTCTTCCTTGCTTTCGCTGGCAGGAACGTCCACAACTGCCTGAGCAGCAGCCACAGGCGCCGCAGCCCTTACAGCCGCCGCAAGCGCTTCAGCCTTTGATACAGACGCGGCACCATCTCCCTGACCGTGGGTCAGTTCAATGATAGCCATGGCTGCGTTGTCGCCGCGGCGAGGAGCCGCAAGCTTCATAACGCGAGTGTACCCGCCGGGGATACCCACAAAAGCAGGACCGATTTCATCGAAGAGGCGCTTCACCA
>CAYJGA010000375.1:0-2329 GCA_964369255.1 uncultured Desulfovibrionaceae bacterium | reverse complement strand
CACAGCACCGCCAGATATAAGGTCGTTCATAATTACTTAGCCTCTATTTTAATGAAGTCGGCGGTCACTTCTGTCACAACGCCGTTCATACTGGAATGAATTCTTGCCCCAAGCGCTTTTTCCGGAATATCCGCAATGAGCGTTCCCACGTGCACCATATTCCCCACTTGTACGCAAGGGACAGAAGGTGCGCCTATATGCTGGCGCACAGGGATGCACACTTCGCGCGGCGTCAATGTGCCCATATAGGGCGTTTGCATGGGCAAATAATCTAAAATGCCGAGGCGAGCGGCAAGGCGCTTGGACGGAACCTTGCGATAGGTACGCCACGCCGTGGCATACTCACGCACTTCCTTCGTGCCTTCGTAATTCTTCTGCGCACCGCGCAGATGCCCCTTCACCACTTGGTTGATACGGCGCGGACTCATGCCCATGGGACAGGCGAAATGTTCGCACACGCCGCACTCACAGCACATCATAGCCTGTGTTGCCTTGTCACTCTGCAATTCCATGCCCGCCGCAAAAGCTTGCATGACCTTGTGTGTCTCAAATGGATGTCCAATCAAGTTGCGAGGACATAAATCCGAACACATGCGACACTGGATGCACGCAGAGGCCGCACGGCGACGCATGAAGCCCTCGCCCTGTGTGGCATTTCTGTGTAAGGGACTGCCTTGCGGCAACACAATAAGGCCACCGCTTGTCTTTGTAATGACTTCCTTGGCAAAGGCCTCTTCCGAATCAACGACCCTGCCCATCATGGGGCCGCCAATAATATAGGCAGGCTGTGCAGGTAAGGCGCCGCCGCAGGCCTCAAGGCAGGCTGCAAGGGATGTGCCTATGGGCGCTGTCAAAACGGAAGGATTACGCACCGCGCCTGTCACGGTGATGGTCTTCATGGTGATGGGCTTGCCTTGAAGCGCCTCGTCCACATGCACAAGCGTCGCCACGTTTGCCACGACAACGCCCACTTGCAAGGGAATCCCCAAGGGGGGCACACTGCGGCCTGTCACTTCACGCACGAGAATTTGTTCGTCGCCCGCAGGATAGAAGTCGTCCAGCAAAAATATTTCTATATTATAGGACGCCGCTTCTTGTTGTAATGCAGGGATGATGTCCGTGTGCTTTTTCTTTAAGCCAAGCACTGTGCGCGTGGCTCCTACAGAGTCTGCCAGCGTGCGCAGCGCGCGGAATAGGCTTGCGGAGTGGTGCGCCATCACATGATGGTCACTGTGCAAGAGCGGCTCGCACTCACAGCCATTGGCGATGACCGTATCTGCTTGCGCCGCATACTTGACGTGTGCCGGAAAGCCGGCGCCGCCTTCACCTACAATGCCCGCATCGCGCACTGCTTGTATAAATGCCTCTTTGTTCATAATACTCCTCGCGTGCTGTTATGGTTAGCGAGAGTTTTGGGTGAAGGGCATGAAGGGCATGGGCACCCCCATAGGCATATAGGGGGGCATATTGGGAGGCAACTGCCTTTGTGGCGCCATGCCTGTCTTGGTGCCTTTTGCTGCGCCGTCAAGCTTCAAAATTTTAGCAGCTGTCTCATACATGACTTTGCGACGCACTTCGTCGGTCAAGTTCATCTTGCTGTAGATGGCAATGGCTTCTTCCTGCTCCACGAAGGGGTGGGCGCTTGCGAAGACAACCTTGTCGCCGATGAAGGAATTGAGCCCTTGCACATAAACTTCTGCCATAGGTGCAAGCTCATACTCGGAAAGGTCCATATAAACATTGGCATTACGCATACACGTAAACACAGCCTCGTTCACGAAGGGATAGCCGCCGTGACTCATGATGAGGGTCAGCTCCGGGAAGTCGCGTGCCACGATGTCCACTTGGCGAGGGTCGATGTAATCCACCACGGCGCGGGGCACTTCAGGTGGAGGCGCGGTGGTGATGAAGACAGGAATATCCAGCTCGCAGCACTTGGAGTAAATGGGATAATAGCGCGCGTCATTGGGGGGGATATGAGCAAGGTAAGGGTCTGTGGCGATGCCGCGCATGCCAAGTTCTTCCACAGCACGCACCACTTCATACACAGACTTCATGCCTTTGTGAGGGTCAATACCCCAAAAACCCACGAACAAGTCGGGATAGGCACGGACAAACTCCAGCACACTGTTGTTATTGGTGGGGGTGCTGTACGTCATTTCGCAGTCACGACCGGTAATGACCGCAAGCTCCACACCGCGGCGGCGTACAGCTTCCACAATCTCGGGCAAGGGCTGAGGAATGCGCTTGTCAAAGCCTATGGCTTCGCACGCAGCCTTGAACATGGCGCTGTTCTTGATGCCGTTGATAATTTCCGGCGTATTGGGTC
>CAYJGA010000374.1:0-2334 GCA_964369255.1 uncultured Desulfovibrionaceae bacterium | reverse complement strand
TTTTGGCGGGTTGGCTTTTGGCCTTTACCTTGTCCATGGACGATGTGCTCATCAGCTTTTTTGTGACGGGCTCATCATTTGAAGTTCTCCCTTTAAAAATCTATTCCATGGTGCGCCTTGGCATGAAGCCTGATGTGAATGCGCTGTCGGCTGTGATGTTTGGTGTGACGGTGCTCCTTGTGTTTTCTGCATGGCTGCTAGGGAAATGGAGGAAGAAGTAAGATGAAAAAGTGTTTGCTTGGCATTGTATGCTTGGCCCTCGTTGTTTTTGTTGCCGCGCCTGCCGCACAGGCAGAGGGTGAAAAAATTATTCACGTTTTTAACTGGTCTGAATATATTCCCACATCAGTGCTCGACCAGTTTACCGAGGAAACAGGCATCGCCGTTGTGTACACGACCTACGAATCAAACGAGGCCATGTATGCCAAGCTCAAATTACTTGACGGCAAGGGCTATGATATTGTGGTGCCTTCTACGTATTTCGTAGAACTTTTGCGTGACAATGGCTTGCTCTCCACCATTGATGCGAGCAAAATTCCAAATATGCAATATTTGGAATCTGTGGTTTTAAACCAAGCTTTTGACCCGGAAAATGCCTATTCCATCCCTTATATGTGGGGCGCACAAGGGTTCATGGTCAACAAAAAAGCTGTAGACCCCGCACAAATTACCTCTTGGAACGACCTTTTCCGTCCGGAATTTAAGGAAAAACTGCTCCTCTCTGATGACCTGCGCGACACCTTTGGCGCTGCTCTCAAAGCCACAGGCGCTTCTGTAAACTCTAAGAATCCCGCTGAAATTAAAGCTGCTTATGAATGGCTTGCCAAATTAAAAAGTCATGTACGGATTTTTGATGTGACCGCCGCAAAACAAGCGCTCATCAGCGAAGAAGTGACAGCCGGCATGATTTGGAATGGCGATGCCTTCATTGCTCAGAGTGAAAATCCCGACCTTGAATTTATTTATCCCAAGGAAGGCATGCCCTTATGGCTTGACAGCTTTGTTATTCCTTCGCAAGCCGCAAACAAGGACGGCGCTCACGCCTTTATTAACTTCCTCCTACGCCCAGACATCGCTGCCAAATGCGTAGAAGAATACAATTACACCACACCAAACAAAGGCGTGCGAGCAGAGCTTGATGCAGAATATGCAACGAGCAATTTGATATTCCCCACAGCAAAAGAATTGCAAGGCAGCGAGTTTACCCAAGGCATCGGGAATACTTTGCAAGAGTATGAAAGATATTGGGAAGATTTGAAGATTGCGAACTAAACGCCGCCCCTGAACTCTTTTTTTGAAGGGCGTTTGGGGAAAGCTTTTTTTGTTTTTTTATTTTTTAGTTTTTTTCTTGGGGGGAAACTTTTTTAGGAAAAAAAGTTTCCCCTCAAACATCGCTGCTCTCTGTATCCGTAAGGCTCGTTCCTCGCCTAACGGCTATGCCTTCGGCACCCGTTGGGCAGGCCCCCTTCAAAAAAACCATCTGGTTAGCTAGACAATCGGCGCTTGCGAATGAAAGAGCAAAAGATGCTTTGTATTTTTATACAGACAACTCTGTTTGACATATTCAGAAGAGCAACAAAACCCTAAAGATTTTTAAAAACAGCCCTTATAAAAATATGAATACTATTGGAGACATCCTATGCCAACCCAGTCCGTTATCCTTGGCAGCCTCACCCTTGAACTGCCCATCTTGCCCATCCCAAACACCAATTTGAATATCTTGGCTTTTGACAGCTTTGGGAATACGCAACTCATCCAAGCCATCGCCAAGGAAGCCATAGAGCGCTTTACGCGTCCGGATTTCATTGTCTGTCCCGAAGCAAAAGCAATCCCCTTGACACAAGAAATGGCGCGATTGTGGAACATTGATTATTTCGTCCTGCGTAAACAGAGAAAGCTCTATATGCAAGACCCACAATGCCTCGCTTTGCGCTCCATCACGACTATGGAAGAACAACAGCTTTGGTATGACCGTGGCGCCATGGGCTTTATGAAAGGAAAGAAAGGGATGATTTTTGATGATGTCGTCTCCACCGGAGGCACCTTGCAGGGCTTAATAAAATTCGCAGAAGAGAATGATGTGCAAGTTTCCACCATATCCACGCTCTTTCTTGAAGGCCAAAGCGATGTTGTCGACGACATTCGCACGCGCTATACTTTTGAATATCTTGGCTATTTGCCGCTCATTGAAGGCGAAGCCATGAATGAGGCGTAGTGCTTTGTTTTTTCTGAGAGAAATGGTGAAAAAGCCCCAGATGCTTTTCAGAAACAAAACATTTTTTTCCTCTTTCATTCGAGAGCGCCGATTGTTTAGCTAACCAGCTGGTTTTTTTG
>CAYJGA010000373.1:225-2338 GCA_964369255.1 uncultured Desulfovibrionaceae bacterium | reverse complement strand
GTTTTTTTGAAGGGGGGTTTGGGGGGAAAGCTTTTTTTTCCCAAAAAAAGTTTCCTCCCAAGAAAAAAGCTTTCCCCAAACCCCCTTCAAAAAAAATCTCTTTATTTAGAAACAGCCCCTAGGACTTGGTAAAAAATTGCCGAAAACGCCTCATCCACTGTATACCAATGGCTTGCTCTCCAAAAACGATGCGTACAAGCACGCGTTGCCCCGGCGACAGGTGGGGGACAGCCATGCTTTCCGGCAGCAATCGCAATTCAAAAAAGTGCGTGGCTGTAAGACTTTCTCCGCGTGCGCCTTGCACCATGGGCACACTGCCGCCGGCGTGCATGGAGAGGGACGGATGAAAAAGTTCACGGCGTCCTGCGGGTGCCGGTGGTGCTTCCATGTGTGCTGTAAAAAGCTCTCCGTCGTCAGTGCTTAAGTCCATGCGCTGGGATATGCAAAATTGCGATGAGCGGATGGTTTCGGCAAAGAGGCGAGCTGCGTCGAATTGGTCTACCAAGACGCGCAAGCGTACCTTGTCCGGCGCATAGATGCTGCCGAGGGGGTCGCCCTTGGCAATCCATTTTCCGTGCCTGTAGGTCAAATCCGGCGCGACCCACATGCCACTTAAGGGGGCGATGATGCTTTGCCGCGCAGCGCGTGCGCGCAGGATGTGCCATTGCCGAATATTTCCCTTCATGTCAAGCTCATGCATGCCCGCTGCATTGGTGTCGCCCATGTCGCCTGCGTGGTCAAAACGCGCTTTGGAGACGGCGACGGAAAGAGCCATGCGCTCAATGGAGGCCATAAGCCCCGGATTATCAATGTGAGCCACGACGCTCTTGCCTTGTTCGACCTGTGTGTCCGTGGGAAGAAAGCTTGTGAGTGTACCGTCTTCTTCGGCAAAAATCTCGTAATATTCACGGCTTTCCACCACACCTTCCACGACGATGGCACTTTCTACGGGGACAGCGAGTAAGAGCAGTCCTAAAAATGTAAGAGATGTGCCAAAGCGGAGGATGGCTTTTGTGCGAATGCCCGCAAGCTCCGCGCCGCTGATCAAGTAGCCCAAACCCTTAATAGCGGGGAGGATAAACCAAAGAAAGCATAAACACAAGGCCAAAGCTGTGCCAAGAATAGCGAAGCTTTCTTCAAGAATAACAAATATTCCAACAGTTATAAGTATACGATAGATAAAGGCGGCTGTGGCATAGAGAGGATAAAAAATACGCTCGTTGCGCTTGTGTACGACAGTGCTCGCTTTTTCCACCCCAAGCACACAGCGCTTGAACAAGTAGACGCAATACGCTTGCGAACGCTGATAGAGGTTGGGCATGCCAAGGATGTCTGAAAAAACAAAGTAGCCGTCAAAGCGGAGTAGGGGATTGATATTAAAGAAAATCGTTGTAATCGAGGTGATGATGACGCAATTTCGCGCAAGCAAGTGCACATAGGTGTCCTGCGCAGTGCCCGCCCATAGGAAAATGGCGAGAAATGCAAGGAAAAGTTCACAATACATGCCCGCAAGTCCTACGAAAGCTCTGGCAAAGCGCGAGCGAATTTGTACGCTGCTGCTCACATCAATGTAGGGGACAGGCGCAAAAAGCAAGAGCATGATGCCCATGCTGTGCACATCGCCCTGCAGACCGTCTCGCTTGCTGAAATATTTACACGCAAAGGCATGGCCGCATTCATGGACTATTTTTGCTATAATGACAACAGCATAAATCCAAATGAAGTTGGCAGGGTCAAGTGTTCTGCTTGCTTCAAGGGTAAATTGGTCCCAATTCACGAAGAGGACATAGAGCGCAAGGAGCGCCATAATGACCCAAAGTGCCATGCCATAGGGGTGAAAGGCAAGGCTGCCTATGTGTTGATGGCGCGAGAAAAATGCGTCCGGCGTCCAAATAGGTATGCGCAGAAAGAGGAAGGAGGTGAGATTTTGACGTAGTTTTTTCAGTCGGTTTTCTTGCTTGCGTCGTAGGAGCGTTTCCGTGTCTGCGGATAAATTACCAAGCAACAGGCCGCTGCTGTGCAACCTGCCTAGAAGGGTGATAATTTCCCCTTGAGTCAACGCATCCTCATCGTTTTGGTGACACAGTTCCCATATTTCCTGCACAGTTCGCTT
>CAYJGA010000373.1:0-215 GCA_964369255.1 uncultured Desulfovibrionaceae bacterium | reverse complement strand
AATGGCTGTTATTGTCCGGTTCGCTGAGTATGTACCATGCAACGCCCCAAAAGACATGGCGGGAAACACGTACTTCAGGGCGGAGGCGCGGTTTCAGTTCTTCTACTTGATACCATTGGTCGTGGTATGTGCTATGGCGTGCATGTTCATTCTTCATAATACCTCAACACTTCCAGCGATGTGATGTCTTTTAAGAAAAGTATAAGGAGCAAAAG
>CAYJGA010000372.1:0-2347 GCA_964369255.1 uncultured Desulfovibrionaceae bacterium | reverse complement strand
TGCCAATTGCATGCTCATTTTCACCATGACCATGATACTGGCAGGCATGGCGGCCTTTGGCGCCACCCTCACCTTGCCCGGTATCGCGGGCATCGTGCTCACTATCGGTATGGCAGTGGATGCCAACGTGCTCATTTATGAGCGCATACGCGAAGAATTGCGCAAAGGGCTTTCGTCCCTTGCCGCCGTCAACGCAGGCTTTGAGCGGGCGTCCTTGTCTATCATTGACTCCAACCTCACCACTATTATCGCCACCATCGTGCTCTATCAATTTGGCACAGGCCCTGTGCGTGGCTTTGCGGTCACTCTGTCATTGGGCATCGTGGCATCCATGTTCACCGCCATCTTTGTCTCCCGCGGCATTTTTGAGGCGTGGGCGCGCAAGGCCGGCGATAAGGGCATCAGCATATAACAGGCCGTTGAAAAAAGGAATATATCATGGGTTTTGCTTTTATTAAACACGACACAAATATAGATTTTATCGGCAAGCGCCTTTATGCCTACATTGCCTCTGTCCTGCTCATTGCAGTGGGCATTGGCTACATGGTGCTGTCCGGCGGCCCTAAGCTTGGCATCGACTTTGCCGGCGGCGTCGTAGTGCAAGTGCGCTTTGCGCAAGCGGTGGACGACAACGACCTCAAGGCCAAGCTTGATGCAAGCGGCTTGCCCGGTTTGAGCACACAGCGATTCGGGAACGATGGCGTGAGCTTTCTCTTGCGCTTCTCCACTGTGACAACGGACGCCGTCGGTTTACGCGCGCAAGTGGAGCAGGCACTCACCACACACTTCCCCGGCAACGCTGCCAGCATCGAGCGTCTTGAGCAAGTGGGCCCCAAGGTGGGGGATGACCTCACAAACAAAGCCCTTGAGGCTATGTATTATTCTGTCTTGCTCATTGCTGTTTACATTTCCGGTCGCTTTGAGCAGCGCTGGATGGTGGGCGCCCTCATGGCTGCGGTGCTGTGGGGAGGCATGTATGGCATGGGCTTTACTGGCCTTGGCATGGGCTGGCTTGTGCTTGTGGCCTTGGGTTTGACAGTGCTTGTGTGCTGGAAGTTGCGGCTCAACTTCGCCCTCGGCGCCATTGTGGGGCTTTTGCACGATGTTGTGACGACGCTGGGCATCCTCGCTCTTCTCGGGCGAGAGATTGACCTCAATGTCGTGGCGGCGCTCCTCACACTTGTGGGCTATTCCCTCAACGACACCATCATTGTTTATGACCGTGTGCGGGAAAATTTGCGTACTATGCAGGATAAAAAGCTTGATGTTATCATCAATACTAGTGTAAACCAAACATTAAGCCGTACTTTATTGACAAGTGGCACCACCTTTGCGGCAACATTTGCGCTTTTCGCCCTCGGCGGCGGCGTCATCCATGACTTTGCGCTCACCATGCTGCTCGGTGTTGTGATTGGTACATTCTCATCCGTGTACGTCTCTTCTGCTATTCTTCTTGCCCTTGGCGATACGGCAGACTATGCACCCAAGGAAGAAGAGGTTATTGAGAAGCCCGGCGAGCACGGCATCGTATAACTTGTTTGGAGGATCCCATGGACTTTCATAATACCATAGAAACATTGGGCACGACATCAGAGTCGTGGCGCGTCATCCGCATACTTGGCGAAATGGCCACAGCCTTTGACGACCTGAACCAAGTGCAAAAAAATTGTATTTCTATCTTTGGCTCTGCCCGTACAAAACCGGGCACACCCCACTATGAAGCGGCGGAAACCATCGCACGCCTCCTTGTTGAGCAAGGCTACGGCGTCATCACAGGTGGTGGGCCGGGTATTATGGAGGCCGCCAACAAAGGCGCCACCGAAGCCGGCGGCCCGTCCATCGGACTCCACATCCAACTGCCACACGAGCAAGACTGTAATCAATTTGTACAAACACGATGCAACTTCAGATACTTCTTTGTGCGCAAGCTCATGTTCGTCAAGTATGCCATGAGCTACGTCGTCATGCCCGGCGGCATCGGCACCCTCGACGAACTCTCAGAAGCCTTCGTCCTCGCCCAAACACAGCGCATCAAGCCCTTTCCCATCATACTCTACGACTCCAAATATTGGGGCGGTCTCCTCGACTGGCTACGCGAAACAATGGTGCAAGAAGGCTATCTCAGCAAGGAAGAACTCGACGACTATCTCACCGTCTGCGACACGCCGGAAGATGTCGTCAATATCATCCGCAAGCTTGTTATTGTGTAGGAGCTGTTTCTAAATAAAGAGATTTTTTTGAATAGGGTTTGGGGGAAAGCTTTTTTTAGGAAAAAAAAGTTTTCCCCCCACACAAGCCTTTTCAAAAAAACAATCGGAATGACATGGCTTTTTGTGCTTTGACAATA
>CAYJGA010000371.1:1983-2351 GCA_964369255.1 uncultured Desulfovibrionaceae bacterium | reverse complement strand
GATAGAGTCTTTTTTTACCTTCCTGAAGGAGGGGCGTCGCGGCGAAACATAAGGCACTTGGGGCGCTCATGGCCATAACAAGGAAGGTCATACAAAGAATACATTTCATTTTCCACATAGGTGTGGCTCCTTATTCAATGTGTTGGTGATTGGGGGGCTTGGAACCATTTCTCATACATTTTTTTGAGAAGACCACTGTCTTGCATGAGTGAGATTGCGTTGTTCACTATATCACGAAGCTCTGATTGGCCGGGAGAAAAGGCGTAGGCGTATTCCTCCATGAGCACGGGAGGTTCTAAAATTTGTAATTGATCATGCTTACTTGCAATGGTTTGCAAGAATGAGTATGAATCAATGATTGCCTCGAA
>CAYJGA010000371.1:0-1973 GCA_964369255.1 uncultured Desulfovibrionaceae bacterium | reverse complement strand
ATACTGCCATCGAGGAGCATGTTTATGAGGGTATCCGTTTCCCTTAATGCATAGAGAGTGCTGCCAGTGAGGTGCTCAAAGGCGTATTCTTCCGCAACGCCGCCCTTACGCACGCCTATGATGCTGTAGAGTAAATCATCCTTTGTGCCTATGGGGCTTTCCTTAAAGACAAGAGCATGAATGCTCGAGTGCATATATGGCTTTGAAAAGAGGAGAAGGCGCGCGCGTTCCTTTGTGATTGTAATGTTGGAGAGGAGCATATGACATGTGCCATCTTGGAGGCGTGCAATGGCTGTGCTCATATCCGTTGTATCTATGTGCATGGGACGATTAATTTCTACATGCTTTAATAAGTCAGGATGAAAACCGTCAAGCTCGCCGTCGGCATTGAGAAAGGCAAAGGGGGGATTGCCTATGGGAATGCACACAACAATAGGCTCTGCATCGTCCTTGTTTGCTTGCACTGCGTGTGGCAGTGTGTCTTGTGCCAGAGTGTTTAGCGGCAATTCTTCTGCGGCAAGGTTCGTGCTAGGCATACAAAGGGCGAACAGAACGAGTATGATTTTGAGTGTGTTGCATCTCATAGACAATCCCCATAAAACATCAATAAAAGACTCTCGTCACAAAAGGCTATTTCCACGCGTTGAGCAGTGCTTGAGCAGAGGCATTTCCGTTCGCTGCTTCTTGTTCTGCCCATGTGCGCAGTTGTTGCAGGCTTTGAGTGGCGGCGACATCGCCGGCATCCTTTGCCTTCGTGTACCACGAATAGGCTTGCTGTGGGTCAGGCATGATGCTTCCCTTGGGCGCTGTGCTTGTGGGGTCGTAGAAAGCAGCCAGCTGTGACATGGCGCTCGCACTGCCTTTTTGTGCGGCGTCTTCTGTGAGCAGGAATATGGCGTCTATGGCTCTTTCTTGCTTATCTGGCGCGTCACCGGTGAAATCGGGATGCGTTTTGATGTTTTCGACGAGGGCAAGACTTGCATCGGCAGTGCCTTCTTGACGCAACAATTCGTATGTTTTTGCCATAATGTCCACTGGCGCAGCTGGTGCAGCCCCAGAAGGATTTTGTTCTGAAGGATTTTGTTCTGACGCGTCTTGTTGTGAACCGTCGCCCTGTGCCCCGTCAGCTTTTGGCGCTTCTTTTTCCGGAGTGCCGGTGCTCTCTTCTGTAAGATTCTTCAAAATATCGTCCACCATGGGCAAATGTCCGTTTTGGTAAAGCCACCAGAGACCCGCGCCCGCCGCTGCTAAAAGGAGAAGTATGAGAAGCACAATCCAAAGCCCACTCTTACTTTTTGTGGGTTCGGCCTGTGTGTTTTGTTGAGGCTCTTCTTTTTTTATTCCTTCCTGAGGCGCAGGTTCTTCTTGTACAGGCTCTTTGGGCACAGTGATAGGCTCCATGAGAGGCGCCGCGCTTTCCACTGGAGGTGCAGTCTCAGGTGTCATGCTCAAAGGGGTAGGCTCAGGCGGAGAGCTTTGTGGCTGCCCGCCGGCTTGTCCTATGCCTTGACCGCCTTCCATGGTCGAATAAATAATATCGTCAATCATAAGAGAGGCAGTGTGGGGCGGTTTTGTGCTGCCTGATTCCTGAATGAAAATACGATACGTATCAAGGCTGTCTAAATTGTCAGTAATTTGTGGGCCTACAGCAAGGCGTAAAGCGCCTGAATCACAATCCCACGCAGATGGTTCCAAGTATGTTTCCGCCGTTGTCCAATCGTGCGCGGAGAGACATTGCCCGTCCGATGCCCTGTACAGGGCAAAGGAAGGGGGTGCGTCACAGGTAAGGTCTTCTACAGAAATAATCCCAAAGCCCGGGCCTTGATGAGGGTCGGGAGTGAAGTGTGCTGCCATGATATATCCTTCTTATCCGGTTTAAGGGAGTGGTGCTTTAAATGTCTGTAATATGCCTTGTAGTTTGGCATTTTCTTCGCGATTAAATGAAGCACTGCCATCAAAATCCACATTGGCAC
>CAYJGA010000370.1:0-2363 GCA_964369255.1 uncultured Desulfovibrionaceae bacterium | reverse complement strand
GGCCAGATAGGATCAACATCTCTCAAGTCAAGCTCAAGAAGGTTGCCATGTACGCTCACACGCTCCAAAAGCTGTGCTTTTGCCTTTTCTTGATGTTCAAAATACAAGCTTACGCGCTCTTTGACATCCTCATCTTCCATGATTTCGTCAAGGGTCTGCTCTGCACACAGGTCAATCATCTTCATCATCAGTTCATAGTTACTGATGCGGAAATTGCGGAAGCGACCAAGACCCGTGCGTGGATCCATGATGTAGCTCAAAAGAACCCACCCGTCCGGCGTCAAAATTTCTTCAAGGGTAAAATTAGCCGTGTCTGACTTATCAACTGCAACCATCATATCATCAGATATGTTTGGGAAACGCTCCTTGCCACCAAAGTGATCATACACGACACGCGCCGCAGAAGGGGCATCGGGCTTGATGATACGATTTGTCGTTTCTGAGGTGGTGCGCAAAGACTCAGAAAGGTGGTGGTCAAAGCACATATGCACGTAAGGGCTGTACGGAAGGTTGGTAGTAATGTCATTTTGGTTGAGTTCTACACGCCCATCTTGCACATCCTTGGGGTGTACAAACAAAATGTCGCCTACAAGATTTATTTGCTTCAAAAGTACAGCGCAGACAAGACCATCAAAATCACTACGCGTTACTAAGCGGTATTGGGATGCCATGTAAAATTCCCCTAGGGTAAATCGTTTAAAAAAAGTATTCTGACAAACGCACTCAAAAACTATACACAAAAGCGTCCATCAAGCTTTCTACGTGTCATGCACAATTAGCGATGTGAAATTTTGCCCTAAGCGCATGTCTCTGTCAAGAGATAAGAAGACATATTTTTTTTCTTAAGCTCTCCTCTCAAAACTGTCAGAAATCTCAGAAGATTAAAAAAAACAGTGAAATTCAATAATGTTACGAAATCTAAGCAAAAAAAACTCACACTCAAATCATACCTACCTAGAGACTTTTTTTCTTTGTGTCATTTTTTTGCCCATAAAAAAGTACAGATTGTGCCCACGCTCTCGCTTGCAAAAGATGGCACCCTGTGCTAGTCTAGACATTGTTGAGATAATGTTTGAAGGAATTTGAGAAATTCTAGAATGTTCCGCGAATGCTCCGTGTAATTCCTCCTCTTGCACTGTCTTGAAGGCTTATATTTTTGGCATTCTTGGTTTCATGACTATGTCATGAAAATGCCATGCACGACTGTGCAAAACGCCACGCATTTGTTTAATGGCAAGACGCCACCTCAAAATGTCCTTATAATCTTGTGACATTTTGCAGAAAGGGCGCAAGCAAAATAAGGGCTGAAGTAGATTTTGTACACTTGGCACACTTTGTGCTGTACATCTCGTGTTAAGAACACATTTGTGCCAGTATTTCGGCGCAAGAACATTTTTGACAAAAAAGGCAATACGCTTTTTGCATTAAACTATTTAAGGGGCTATCCATGAACTCTTCGCAATTCAGTTCTGAATATGGTGGTTTTATGAACCACGCTGCACCACATCAACGAGGCTATGGTGAAACCATGGGCACTATGGATGCGAGTTCCATGGGGATGCGTCATAGAGATAGGGATACGATGGAAACACAGCTAGACATGCGTACTGTAAGCCAGAAATCTTCACATACAACAAGTGTGCCCGCCGAATGCTCCGCAGACGGCGAAATTCGCAATCACATGTGCTCCATGCTCACGGAATTGCGTTCCAACACCCGCGTTCTTGTACACCTTATGCGCCAACATGATTTTATCGCCATGCTCTCAGAACAGCAATTTGAAAGTTACCAAAACGCCATCGAGCGCCTTGGTGTCACAAGTATGCAAATGGAAGAAGTCATTGAAGCTTCAAAGTATCTTGATAGTAGGCGCGAGCTGTGCTCGTAGGCATATTTTCCTCTTCTTGCTTCCTTTTCTCTGGCTCATTGCAGAAAAAGGAAGCAAAGCATCTCGTATAAAATCATGATTTTTCACTCAATTATCCTTGGGGCCGGTGCTTCTGGCCTTTTTTGCGCGCGCACTATCGCACAGCACACCCACAAAGAACGCTCTGTGCTTCTTGTTGACCACAACGCACACAGCGGCTGTAAAATCCGCATCAGCGGGGGAGCGAAGGCAAATTTTACCAACAAGTACATGAAGAGTTCATTCTTTGTCGGGGAAAATCCGTCTTTTTCAACACCTGCCCTCAAGGCTCTCCCCCCAAAAAACATGCTCCAATTCTGCACAAAGCACGGTCTTCCCTTTGAGGAAAGGCAACACGGGCAATATTTTGGCCTTCATAATGCCAAAAAACTCGTAGACGCTCTTGTCGGCGAATGCGAGTCACAGGGCTGTCAATGTGCGCTTGGTCATTCCATTG
>CAYJGA010000369.1:0-2372 GCA_964369255.1 uncultured Desulfovibrionaceae bacterium | reverse complement strand
TACAAGGTTTTTTAGAAGAAAATAAGGCATGCGACATTGTCATCGTGCCCCTCAAGCATCAAAATGCTTTTGCTGAGGCCATGATAGTTGTGACTGCCTCTTCCGTGCGTCACGCCCAGAGCCTTGCAGAAAATGTCAACGTCTTCTGCAAGCAAGAAAAATTTGAATTTTTTGGCTCGGAAGGCAAGGAAAACGGGCAATGGATTTTGCTGGACTTGAATGATATTGTTGTCAGCATCTTCCAAGAATCCGCACGCGATTTGTACAAGCTTGAAACGCTCTGGACTGAATTGCCCAAGAAAGAAGACCAGCCGGAGGATTAGGCGCTGTTGTCAAATGCGCTCGTGTTTTGTTTGCACTAAAAGTAGAGTTATCAAATCGGACTCGCTTTGCGCATTAACCTACAATGCTTTTTTGAATTGCCCATCCGAAAGCGCAGATTGTCTAGTTAAGCAGATGTTTTAACTCACATGACGAGTATAAAGGAGTATTTATGTCTCTCACCCCCACATTGTTGCTGATTTTAGATGGTTGGGGTCTTGCACCCGCAGGCGCTGGCAATGCGCCAAGTGTCGCTAAAACCCCGCACATGGACGCCCTTTTTCAAGGGGCGGCGCACAGCGAATTGCAAGCCTCCGGCAGAGCTGTGGGTCTGCCTGACGGCTATATCGGCAATTCCGAAGTTGGTCATTTGAATATTGGTGCAGGCTCCATTGTCTACCAAGATATGACGCGCATCGACATGGCCATGGAGCAGGGTGAGCTTGATACCAATGCAGTTTTTTCGGAGCTTTTGCAGAAAACAAAGGCCGGCGGCGGTCGTTTGCACTTGGCAGGCCTTGTGTCTGACGGCGGCGTCCACAGTCATTGCAACCACTTAAAGGCGCTGACACGCATCGCCGTGGAAGCGGGACTGTGTGTCTACCTTCATTGCTTTATGGACGGGCGCGACACGCCTCCGCGAAGTGGCATAGATTACGTGAAAGACCTTGAAAGCTTCCTTGCGGATTTGCAAAAAGGCAACAGCGGCGGCGGCAGTGCGCATATTGGCAGTGTCTGCGGTCGTTTTTACGCAATGGATCGCGATACGCGCTGGGAGCGTGTGGCAGAGGCGTGGAATATGCTCGTACATGGGCAAGGCGCTTCAAACAGCGCGTCTTCAAACGGCTCGCCCTTGCTCGCCTCAGAGCATTTACAACATTCATACGACGCAGGACTCGGCGATGAATTTGTGAAGCCGACCATCGTAGAACCTCGAGCCACATGGCAAGACAATGACGGGATTTTCTTCTTCAATTTCCGCGCAGACCGTATGCGTGAACTCGTGCAAGCCTTAACCGTTGAAGCCTTCGACGGTTTTGAGCGCGGACACGTCCCCATGCTCTCAGCCTGCGCCTCCATGACCGCCTACGACTCGAAGTTCACTCTGCCCGTGGCCTTCCCAAAAGAGAGCCTCCATTGGGGTTTAGGCGAAGTGGTCTCTTCATGGGGCTGCAAGCAGCTCCGTTTAGCAGAAACGGAGAAATACGCCCATGTCACCTATTTCTTCAACGGCGGGCGCGAACAAGCCTTTGAAGGCGAAGACCGCATCCTCGTTCCCTCCCCCCGCGATGTAGCCACATATGACCTTGCACCGGCCATGAGTTGTCATGAAGTGACAGACCATTGTGTCAAGGCGCTGCACAGCGGCGAGTACACACTCATCGTCTGCAATCTCGCCAACGGCGACATGGTGGGTCATACAGGCATCTTGCCCGCCGCCATAGAAGCTTGCGAAGCTGTGGATGGGTGCGTGGGGCGGATGGTGGAAGCCGTGCGCGCCATAAAGGGACGCATGTGTCTTATTGCCGACCACGGCAACTGCGAGGTCATGAAGGACGCCGACGGCGGCCCCCAAACGGCGCACACAACAAACCCTGTGCCCTGCATCTTGGTACAAGAGGGTGATTGTCCGCGTCTTGAAAACGGCGTCCTCGCCGACGTCGCTCCCACTCTCATCGCTCTTTGGGATAAGGAAAAGCCGGAGAGTATGCAAGGCAAAAATCTTGCGGGAGCGTGCGCATGACATCCAAGAGGCCACAGCAGCCAGTAAGCCCCGACGCCATGGAGATGCTTTTCTTCTACGCCTGTCCCCAATGCAAGCGTCATGTGCCACTCATTGCGCCCACTCAGCCCGCCATGGTGTCCTGCGAGAATTGCCACTACAGTTTTCCCATCATGCCCGTAGACGAGCGCAGTCTCCACTTTGTACGCATCATGCTGGCAAACGGAAAAGCCGCCGTAGACCCGGATTTTGCTTAGTGTTTTTTTGAAGGGGGTTTGGGGGAAAGCTTTTTTATTTTTTGTTTTTTTCTTGGGGGGAAACTTTTTTT
>CAYJGA010000368.1:0-2385 GCA_964369255.1 uncultured Desulfovibrionaceae bacterium | reverse complement strand
CTTTGGAGGCCGTAGCACCGTGTATATCCTTCACATATATGGTGAAAGTCTCTGTTTCCGTATCGCCGAGGCCAAGCACGGATACCTTTGTGGGGTCGGGGGTGTAGACATAGTTTCCGCTGGCGTCGATGGTGAGTGTGCCGTAGTTGCCTACGACTTGCATTTGCATGGCACCGCTTGCATCAGGCGCTGTGAGACCATAGACAAGGCTGTCCGTTTCGCGCACGCCATTGAGGATGTCCACATCATTACCCGTGGCGGTGCCGGATTGATTGTCGGCGGTGATATTGTCCAGCGCCGTCTTGCTGAGCTGGAGCGTAGGCGCATCGTTCGTCCCTGTGATGGTGACGGTGACTTCGTGAGTATCTGTGCCGCCGCGCCCGTCGTCCACCATGACGGTGAACGTGTCTGTGGTCGTGGCGCCCTGTGCAAGGCCGTTGATGGTGGCATGGGCACTGTTGAGGGTGTAGGTATACTGTCCGCTTTCAGCGTCCACATTGACGCTGCCAAATTGGGGCGCACTACTCACGCTGTACGTGAGGGTGTGGCCTTCTGCGTCTGTGGCGGCGGCGCTGCCTTGTGCGGTGACGCCCGTCAATTCTGTGGCTGTGAGTGCCGCTGTGGGATTGCCTATCTCCGGCGCGATATTGTACTGGATATTCTCAAAGGTGATATTATAGCCGCCATAGACGCCGCTGTCGCCTTCCATAGGATTGACGCGGGTCTCGCCGATGTAGAGGTCGTCCCATGCGGTGTGAAAGTTCTTCACAGTGAGGGAGCCGCCCGTGCCTAAAAGATGGAGTGAGTCCACGACAGTGTCGTCAACGCCTAAATCCACTGTGCCGCCGTCCACATTGTGGAGCGTCACCGTATCACTGCCGCCGCCCGCTTCGATGATGGCGCCGCCGCTCAGGAGGCCGTTGACGGTTATGGTATCGTCGCCGCCCACCGAATGCATTTCCTTGGCATCGCCATAGAGCACAGCGCCGCTCCCCATGTCTCCTTCTATAAGGATGGTGTCATTGCCCCATTGGCGCACGTTGACGCCGTCTGCGACGGTGCCCGCATCGCCGCCGATGGTGCTATTGGTGAAGTTGCCGCTGATGGTGATTTCGTCGTCGCCAAAGGTGACGGAGCCGCCTTGCACATCCTTCACATCGCCGTAGACGGATTGCCCGCCTGTTTTGTTCACAAGGCCGATGATGTCATTGCCGCCGATGAGGTCGCCGCTGTGCATGGTGATGACATCGCCCACGAGGGTGCCGTCGCCCATGCTCTTGCCTACGAATGTGTCATGACCGCCGATGACGCTGTTATTTGTCAGCGTGCCCGTGTCGCCTGTGAAGACGAAGTTGCCCGTAATATCTTGTGTGATGGTGATGTGTTGCGATGTGAGGTGGCCTATGCTCTGCCTGCCATCGCCGAAGAAGTCGCGTGTGCCGTCGATGCTGACGGACAGGCCGTGCTTTTCTTCTGTATACTCAAAAAACTCTTCTTTCTTTTGGTTTTCGTTGAGCTTTTCTTCTTCTTCCGCCACGGGAGGGGCTGCGAGAATGTCCACGTCAAAGCCTGCGGCGGAGAGGGCGTCTGCGAGGCTTTCGGCCTGTTCTTCGGTGAGGCCGCTTTGCTCTTGGATGTTGGGGTCGGTGTCGCTGCCCTCGCTTGCATTGTCGTTGTCATTTTCAGCGCCTTCGTCAGTGTTTTCACCTTCACTTTCGGCGCCTTCGCCTTCGGCATTTTCGCCCTCGCCCTCGCCCTCGCCTTCCGCTTCGCTTTCGTTGGCTTGGTCATCGCCTTCCGCGCTGAAAGCTGCGGTGACTTGCTGGACGATATTTTCTATTTCTTGGGGGCTGAACGTGCGTGGCACGAGTGCGCTGTCGCCGTCCTTGCCGATGGCGGCGCCTTGATTGGCAGAGGCGAGGGAAATTTGTTGCCCTGAGTGTGTGGTGACCACGAGGTTATGATTTTGGTCGATGGAGAGCACGGCAAATTCTTCGCTTCCGTCCACGCTGATTTTGAGGAAGAAGTCTGTGCCACGGATGCCCACGGTGGCTTTTGGCGTAATAACCTTAAATGCATCGGGATTTTGAGCTACGACCGCGCCGGAGATGGAGCGCATGGTGCCCATGGCAAGCTCCATAACAAAGCTTGGGTCTTCGTTATCGAAGACGAAGTCCTTGATATGCATTTCGGTTTGGGGGCCGAGCGCGGCGACGCTTCCGTCGACAAAGGTGATTTCTACGGGGCTGTCCTGTGTTTTGATGACATCGGAACTGAGGAGTGCATCTCCTTGCTTGAGCTCGAGTGTTTGACCGTCGCGCTCAATGATGACAACGCCTTGCGCCTTGGATATGGTAGCTGCTTGTGACATGGGTTCTCCGTTTG
>CAYJGA010000367.1:0-2393 GCA_964369255.1 uncultured Desulfovibrionaceae bacterium | reverse complement strand
CACAAGTGTCACTTCGACGGGGATGGGGTCGCCGGTCTGTGGCTGCTGACACATCCACTCGCCCCGATAGTAGCCTTGCTCAAGGGCTATGCTGAATTGATCCCACGCACCTTCACTGGAGCGAACGCCGTTGGGCTGATACTCAGGATAGAGCTTATAGAAGTTTTCAAGATAGGCTTCTTTATTATCAAAGCCATAAAGGTTGACCATCTCCATATTACAGTCGATGAGCTCAAAGTCATTATCCCAGAAATTTGCACCCATGGGGACGGAGTCCAGCATAGCTTGCGCGCGATCTTCCGCGGCCTTTGTTTGCTCTTGCATGGCTTTTAATTCGCGTAAGTCACGAGTATAACCCACAACGATGTGGCTATCCCTGTATGGGACGCGAATGAGTGTGATTTCAGCAGGAATGTGGGAGCCATCGAGCTTGTTGTGAAGCCACTCAAAGCGACAGTATCCATCGCGGAAGGCAGTGGTAATTTTTTCGAGAGCTGAGTCCGCAGAAAGGCGACCATCTGGCTGATATTCCGGTGAAAGCTCAAAAAATCGTTCGAGGTATTCTTGCTTGTCTTTGAGGTCGAAGAGTTTTGCGGCGGCAAGGTTACAATCAATATTTTTAAACTCACTGCTCCAGAAGTTTGCACATAAGGGTGTCGTGTCAAGCATGACTTGCGCTCTTTCGGTTGCTTCGCGTTCTCTGGCCTCGCTCGCTATAAGCGCGCGTAAATCACGCAAGTAAGCGGCGACCATGTACTCATCGTGGACATTGAGGCGAATGAGGACAAGCTCTGATGGAAGCAGTTCTCCATCCTTTGTTTGAAAATTCCACGAAACAGTAATTGTGCCCTTGTCGAAGGCTTCCTCTATAAGTTCAGGTATTAACTCTGTGCTGGGACGACCACAGGGTTGCAATTCAGGAATGCATTCTCGTGTATTTGCAAGGAGTTCTGTTTTGTTCGCAAAACCAAAAAGGCGCACTGCTTCATTGTTGCAATCTACAAGCTGATAGTTTTTATTCCATAAGCTGACCCCCATGGGCATGGAGTCAAACATGACTTGTATACGCTCTTCGGCCTTTTGTGATTGGAGCTGGCTCGCGCGTAATTCGCGTAAGTCTCTTGTGTATTCTGCGATAAGTGCAGCGCCATCCACATCAACCCGCACAAGGGTCACCTCTGTGGGGAGTGGCTTTCCGTCGTGGGTAAGGTAGAGCCACTGGTCTTGGTAATAACCATGTTGCAAGGTGAGTTTCAGCAGATGCTGCGCCTTGTCGTGCGAGGTCATCCCATTTTCTTGATATTCCGGATAGCGGTTTTCAAGGTTCTTTTTTAGCTCGTCTTTCGTTGAAAAGTTGAAAAGCTTTAAGGCTTCACTATTGCAGTCCACAAGATGAAGGTCTGCATCCCACAGGCAAATACTTGTAGGTGAGGCTTCAAACAAAGCCTTTGCACGTAATTCATGTTCGTGCTGTTGTTTGATGGTGCTTGTGACATTTTTTAAATCATAAAGATAGCTTACAATGATATATTCACCTTCAAAGGGCATACGCATGAGCGTGTATTCCACATGGGTGATTTCTTTTGTGGGAAGCTGGTGAACCCATGTAAAATGGCAGTACCCGGTCTCAAGTGTCGTTTGAAAGTATTGGTGTGCCAGTGTAAGGGAGCTTTGACCGTTTGGCTGTAGTATGGGCGAGAATGTTCCATAGTTTGTAATATAGTCGTCAAGTGATTTCACAGAGAAAAAGTCAAGAAATGCCTCAGAGCAATAAAGCGCTTCGCCCGCGGCACTCCAACAGCCCACAGGTATGGGAATGCTCGCAAAGAGCGAGGAGGCAAATGCCGGAGGTATGGCGGAGGCGTTTTTCGTGGAGGTTTTCATTTATACTCACCTACAATGTTTGTCGAAAAAAACATGTTATCTTCGTGTTTTACACGTATATAGTGTCTAAGTGATATATATGTCGGGTGCTGATTGTACACTCTATACTGATAAGAGGGTAAAGAGTCTGACGCACTCTCTAAAAGTGCTGCATACTCACACTAAATACCCATACGAACCTTATTTATAAAGCAAAAATGAGAATTTAACAAGGAGTTTTTTGCGAGTGCAACACCCTAAAAATATACTATTTTAATAGAAAAAGCGAGGGAGCCATAAAAGACTTCCTCGCTTTATAATATTTGAGTATCAAAAAATTTTGATCTCTGTGTAATTACTTATTCCCAAATCACCATGATGTCGACGCGACGGTTCAACTGGAGGGAAGGATAAGCACGTGTCTTGCCACGACCCTTGGAGATGATGATTTCGTTGTTGCAACCCTTGCTTGCAAGGTACTGCTTCACAGCATTGGCGCGGTTTTCAGACAAGGTCACGTTGTATTCAAC
>CAYJGA010000366.1:0-2398 GCA_964369255.1 uncultured Desulfovibrionaceae bacterium | reverse complement strand
TCTGAAAAATACAGCTGTTCCCCATGCGCAAAAACATATTGTGAAAAAACTAACAAATTGTCAAGTAACTTTTTAACAGTTGTTCAAATCTTCACAAATAAAAACGCAAATACCTCTATTTCCACGAGATATAAAATCTCTTAATCCACGTAGGTGTATAGCACGAAGAACTACGTGCATCAAGTAATTTCTTTCATTTTTCTCAAATTTTTCTCGCAAGCACTTATTGTGTCGATTCTGCCCGCAAAAGGCGCACAAGAGTTCGTACATTTCGCAGACCTATAACACGCCATTGACCGGGCTGTTGTTCTCTGAGCCATGCTTCGACGGGATAGGTATTGCCATTGGCGTGGTCTTTTAAGGAGAATGTCACGTACACAGCGCCGCTTTCGGGTATCGCCCGTCCCACATTCAATATTTCCTTACGACCCATGGATGCATTGGCAAACAAAGGCGCAAGGACGGAGTCCCACGAGGGTGTCAGGTTTTCTTTTCGTGTCCCTGCGTAGGCGCCTGAGGCCACGCCTGTGCGTACAAAGGCGCTCACTTCTGACATGAGCATGTCGCGCAAAGTCTGTTTGGCAATATCACTGTGTGCGGCTGTGGCAAAGAGCATGGCCACAGCGGAGGGGAGCGTGGTTTGTCCTTCCTTGGTGGCATCTTGCATGAATATGTCCACGCATTGCCCCACAAGGCTTTCCATGTCTACGGAAGCGTTAAAAAGCTGTTCGTTGGACGTTTCAATGGATGTTTTCACGTCGTAAATGGTTGCCACGGGGTCTGTGCCTGCGTGCGCAAGTGTTGTCATGCACAGTGCAAAGCACAGGAAAAGAGAGAAAAAGTGTTTCATATTTCGTCCTGAATTGTTTTTAATGTCATACAAAAAAAGCCCCAAGGTAACACCGAGGGGCTTACAATTATACCAAAAGCTTACTTGATTTCGTCGTCCGTCAGATAGCATGCGGGATCTTGCGCCCAAATATCGCCGTAGTAGGCTTCTGCGCGGGCGCGGAAGTTGCCGCCGCAAATCTTCAAATAGCGACAGGTGGCGCAACGACCTTTGACATGGGGCTTTTTGTCTTTGAGCTTGTGTAAAAGCTCAATGCTTGGGTCGTCCCAAATTTCGGAGAAGGGACGCTCGAGCACATTGCCAAAGGTGTGATTGCGCCAGAATTGGTCTGCGTGTACGCGACCATCCCATGAAATGCATGCAATGCCGCGACCGGAGCTGTTGCCTTCATTATATTGCAACAATTCCATAACTTCATCCGCACGCTTTTTGTCTTCGCGCATGAGGCGTTCCCAGACATAGGGACCGTCGGCGTGGTTGTCCACGGTGAGAATTTCCTTGGGTGTCCCTGCTTCAAAGAGGGCGCGGCTCTCGTCCATGATGAGGTCGAGGAGTTTGCGTGTTTCTGCGTGCGACAAATCCTCTTCAATGAGTTCGGAACCGCGACCGGAGTACACGAGGTGATAGAAGCAGGCGCGGGGCACTTCTAAGTCTTTGAGGAGGCGAAAAATGCCGGGCACTTCTTGGACATTGCGCTTGTTGATGGTGAAGCGTAAGCCTACTTTGAGGCCTTCCGCTTGGCAATTTTCGATGCCTTCCAGTGCTTTGCGATAGGAGCCGGGAACGCCGCGAAATTTGTCGTGGACTTCTTCCATGCCATCGAGGGAAATGCCTACATAGGAAAGGCCGACTTCCTTCAATTCCTTGGCTTTTTCCTTTGTGATGAGCGTGCCATTGGTGGAAATAACCGCGCGCATGCCGCTTTGTGTGGCATGCTTTGCCAGTTCCACGAGGTCTTTGCGCACGAGAGGTTCGCCGCCGGAAAAGAGCATGACGGGGGCGCCATAGCTGGCAAGGTCGTCAATGATGGCCTTTGCCTTTTCTGTGGAAATATCGTCCTTTCCGTCCACCTCAAGGGCTTTTGCGTAACAGTGAACACACTTGAGGTTACATCGGCGCGTCATATTCCACACGACAACGGGCTTTTTATCCTTGGAAAATTGCAAGAGGTGCGACGGGAGTTTGCCCGACTCGCGTCCGTAGCGCAGGGCGTCCGATGGCTCCACTTGTCCGCAGTACAGTTTTGAAATGCCAATCATGTATTTGCTCCGTATCTCATTGGTTAGTATATTTTTAGGCGCTGTCGTCAAATGCGCTTTTCGGTTATCTTTCCGTCAGATTTAAGTTTTTTATCATCCTTGATATAACACAAAAATTCGCTCATTGACGACAATCCCTAAGGACTGTTTCTAAATAAATTCTTTTGCGTTTTGCTACTTTTCTGAAGATGTCCATAAAAACACAAACGACTTTTTTAACTCTGCCATTCGAACGCGCCGATTGTCTAGCTAAACAGATGGTTTTTTTGAAGGGGGGTTTGGGGGGAAA
>CAYJGA010000365.1:0-2405 GCA_964369255.1 uncultured Desulfovibrionaceae bacterium | reverse complement strand
TATGCGCTTTTCCCCCATATGACTGTTTTTGATAATGTGGCCTTTGGCCTGAAAATGCAGGGCGTTGGGAAGGATGATATACGAAACCGTGTGCAAGAAATTTTGCAGATGGTGCGCCTTGAGCACTTGGCAGGGCGTAAACCGTCCATGCTGTCCGGTGGACAGCAACAGCGCGTGGCCTTGGCGCGCGCCATTGTGAATGAGCCTTTCGTGCTCTTGCTTGATGAGCCTTTCAGTGCGCTTGATTACAAGTTGCGATGTCAAATGCAGCGCGACATTAAACAATTACAACGCAAGCTTGGCATCACCTTTGTCTTTATTACCCACGACCAAGAAGAAGCCTTTGCCATGAGCGACCGCGTGGTCGTCATGGACAATGGAAGCATTGTCCAACAGGGGACGCCGCAAGACATTTATGAGGACCCATCCAATCTCTATGTGGCGCGCTTTGTGGGAGAAATCAATATATTAGAGGGCGAGATTGTCGCTCTTCACGAAAGTCGCATGTACGATGTGCGCGTCCACGAGACACTTTTTACCATTCCTTCAAAGCGCGATTTTGCTGTGGGGGAAAGAGTGAATATTCTTGTGCGCCCCGAGGATTTACGCATTTATCATACCTATGAAGAGCGCCCCGAAGGCCCTGTGCTTGAGGCTGTCATTGAGGACAGCGTTTATAAGGGGGCGACTGTGGACATTCATGTGCACCTTGCAAATGACAATACACCCTTGACCGGTGCGGAGTTTTTTGATGAGGATGGCTTGGATATTAACTATGTCACCGGAGAGCATGTCTATGTCACTTGGGTGAGCGGTTGGGAGGTGGTGTTGCCCCATGAAAATTCGCATGACAAGTCCCCTAAAGAAGTTTAACCCCCTGCGGACAACGACCATCGCCATCACGATGCTTTGGTTGGGGATTTTTGCGCTTTTGCCCAATGTGGGACTGCTTGTGATGACAGTGCTCACGCGCGGCGAAACAGATTTTGTGTTGCCACAGTTTACGCTGGCAAATTACGCACGTTTGCTTGACCCCAAGTACAGCATTGTCTTGTGGGATTCTTTGTGGATCGCGGTGGTGGGGACGCTTGCGTGTTTGGTCATTGGTTATCCCTTTGCGGCTGCCATGGCACGGGCAAAGGACAAGGTAAAACCATGGCTTTTGCTGCTCATTATCATCCCATTTTGGACAAATTCCCTCATCCGCACCTATGCACTCATAGCTCTTTTGAAGGCGAATGGACTTATCAGTAGCTTTCTTATGTGGTGCGGTGTGACGAGTGCGCCTATCTCTCTTATGTACGGCAACTTTGCTGTTTTCTGCGGAATTGTCTATACATTTTTGCCTTTTATGATTTTACCTCTCTATGCAAGCCTTGATAAGCTCGACCCGCGTATGGCGGAGGCCGCGCGGGATTTAGGCGCAGGGCCTGTGCGCACATTTTGGCATGTGACACTTCCTTTGACATCGCCGGGCATTGTGGCGGGCAGTATGCTTGTATTTTTGCCGTCCTTGGGCGCGTTCTATATCCCTGAGATTTTGGGCGGCGCAAAGAGCTTGCTTGTGGGCAACTTCATTAAAAATCAGTTTCTTGTGGCGCGTGACTGGCCACTTGGCGCGGCCGCGAGTACGTTTTTGACGCTCTTGCTCATCCTGCTGCTTGTGTGCTATCATGTTGTGAATAAACGTCTTTCACATTCAAGCGAAAGAGCAGGCAAGCGTGTAGCTTCTGAGGCCAGTGTGCGTGCGCAAAGCATTCAAGGCAGGCAAAACAGCCAAGGCTTTGGGGCGGGGGGTGCGTGATGCAAAGACTGGCAAGAATATGGATGTGGGCTGTCTATGTATTTTTGTATGCGCCCATTTTAATTGTTATTGTCTATTCCTTTAACAGCGCGCGTTATTCCACAGAGTGGCGGGGTTTTACGCTGAAGTGGTATTCTGTGCTTGCGGAGAATAAGCTGCTCCTTGATGCGGCGCTTAATTCTCTGACTGCGGCGACAGTGGTGGCCACGCTTGCCACCATACTTGGCGTCATAGCGGCTGTGGCACTGCGACGATACCGCTTTTTAGGCAGAAAACTTTTGCACGGCTCTATTTTTGTCTTGACGGTTTCGCCGGATATTGTCATGGGTATATCTCTCTTGATTTTTTTCATCCTGCTCAAGGTGGAGCTGGGCTTTGCCACCTTGGTTGTATCGCACATCACGCTGTGTTTGCCCTTTGTGACGCTGACAGTGCTTGCGCGCATGGCGGAATTTGACGAGAGTTTAGTGGAGGCTGCCCGTGACCTTGGAGCTACGGAATGGCAAGCCTTCTATCGGGTAATTTTGCCCCTGATTATGCCTGCTGTTTTGGCGGGTTGGCTTTTGGCCTTTACCTTGTCCATGGACGATGTGCTCATCAG
>CAYJGA010000364.1:0-2407 GCA_964369255.1 uncultured Desulfovibrionaceae bacterium | reverse complement strand
CACAACAGTGTGCGCGTCGTCGTGCACAGTGGCGCTGCTGCTCTCTGCGCGTTGACGCAAACTCTCCGGCAAACTGTGGCTTCCAAATTGCATGAGAAGCTGGCGTGTTGTCATATGAAAACGCCGAAAAACCACGTCCACGCGTTGCGCCGCGTTGGTATCAAGGCAGTATTCCCCCGCACAAAAAGGCACAAAGCGAAAGCCGTGCTCCACGTCCGCCAGCTGCAACATAAAGGCTGTTCCAAAGGTACCAAGCTCGCCGTACATGGTGTGAACAGCATTGTAGAAATTAGAATGGGCAAATATTTTGCGCATTCTTTTGGAAACCAACATGAGCCAATCGCGCACGGAGCTGTGCGCCGCGCGGTCTGCATCCTCCAACGAAAGCTGAAACCACGGACGCGCCGGACTTGTCATCCCTCCTTGTAAACCCGCCGCCAGTGTGCGCATGGCGAGGATGCCTGTGGAATCCACAAGCTTGTCATTGAGCATGGGCATGGTGCGCCATGTGTCCGAATGCTTTGCCACATCCCTATAACGGGTGGGCAAAAAATGATCTGCAAGATCTCGCCACGCCGGCTCATAGCTTTGTCGCGCTTCTTGTAAGCGGGAAAAGCGCTGAGAAAGCCCTGTGAGTAAGGCATTGTGCGTATGTGCGCTCTCTTCCATCATATGCCTCCCGTCGTTCGTGTGCGCTCTTACTGACCGAGCAAGGATTTTTGCTTCCCTGCGCTTGACGAACTCAAGGGGCTTGTCAGAATGCTCCCTTGCAAGCCCGCCGCCTTTGCCGCCTTATCCTTCTGCGCCTGTCGCGCCGCCGTTGCCGCCTCTGTCACAGGCTTTGATGTCTGCACCTTGGGCGTATCCGGTGGTTCATAGACAGGTGTGGGCGGGGGCACATAACTTGCGCCGCCGCCTCCGCCGCCTCCAAATCCCATAAAGCCTCCCTTGGTAAAGTAGTTCCCAGAACATTGCGTGCACCATAAAATATGCACCACGCGCAGAGGCCATTCCCTCTCGCGCAGGTGCACAATGACAAAAAAGCGTGCGGACGTAAGACTGAAACATATCACACATGCTTTTATGTAATTTCAGCAGATTAAGGGTGCTTTTTCAGAAAAATACGACAAGAAAATACAAAGATGTCTGTAACACGCGTTTATCAACAGGCAAATCGCATGCAACAAAGAAATAGTGCATGCACAACAAGTGCAATACACAGTAATAGAGGGCGTAGCACAGGGAAAAATAAGAAAGACGACTGTTGAAAACGAACAGCACAGAGAAAATAAAGTGTTCTTAAAAGAAAAAAGCGTGCACAGTGATGTGCACGCAGTATATTATTTCTTACTACAGAGCCATTTGTGTCCTGTACATACGACAAGGACACAGCGGCCAAAGACACAGAAGACAGTTTACTCGTTCGATGACGCGTTCTTGAGCCAGTGCTGAAGTGTGCTGTAGAGAACTTCTGGCACAATGGGCTTTGTGATATGGTCATTCATGCCATGGGCAAGACTGAGTTCCTTGTCGCCGGTCATGGCATGGGCAGACATGGCTACAATCGGAAGCGCTTTGAACTGCTCTTGCTGGCGGATTTTCTGCGCGGCTGTGAGTCCGTCCATGACAGGCATTTGAATGTCCATAAGGACAAGGTCATAGTGCTTTTCTTGGAGCATATGAAGCGCTTCTTGCCCGTTGTTTGCGATATTGACTGTATAGCCGACACTGCGGAGAAGCTCTTCGGCGATGAGCTGGTTGATTTCGTTATCTTCTACGAGAAGAAGCTCTCCCTCTCCGCACACCGCCTGAGTCTCTTTTTGCGTTGTCGGCGTAGGAATGAGGGCATCGGGACATATGTCAAAGACGGCTGTAAAGTAGAATGTTGCGCCTTGCCCCATGACGCTCTCCACCCACATTTCTCCCTGCATCATTTTTGCAAGATTGCTTGAGATCGCAAGACCAAGCCCTGTGCCGCCGTATTTGCGCGTCGTGGACGTGTCGGCTTGTGAGAATGCGCAGAAGAGTTTTTGCGCTTGTTGCTGTGTAAGTCCGATGCCCGTATCTGAAACGGCGAAACGACATTTCACGGAGCTTTCGGAGCGCTCGATAATATCAAGACCAAGGGTGATGTGCCCCTTTTTTGTAAACTTCAGCGCATTGCTGACGAGATTGAAGAGAATTTGCTTGAGGCGTAGAGGGTCACCAAGGAAGTATGCTTTAAAGAAGCTCGCGTCCAAAAGGAGACTGTCAGAGATATGTGCTTGGGGGATATGTGCTTGGGGGAGGTTAGTTTGGGGGCAACAATCTTGGGGGCAACAACCTTGGGGGAAGCGCAAGTCAAGCCCTTTTTCCTTGATGGGCGCAATATATAAATCCTCAACCTCAGTCAAGACTTGCTTCATGG
>CAYJGA010000363.1:0-2413 GCA_964369255.1 uncultured Desulfovibrionaceae bacterium | reverse complement strand
ACCCTCTCCTGCGCCTGCTCCACCTTTCGCTTCCGCACAGGGTGGCAGTCGTGCGATTTCTTTGTCTGCTTATTGCGCAGAACACATGTCTTCCCTGCGAGCTGACCTCGCTTCACTCATGTACACCCTCGCCTTCACAGAGATAAAGGGGCATTGTTTACAAGAGCATATGAAGGCCGGAGACCCTCTGTCTATGTGGTGGTGCTCCCTTCTTTTTGAAAAGCATCCTCAACTTATGCCCGCTGTGACAGACATCCTCAAGCTCCGCGCCGTGGAGCGTCTACTCTTCCGCACGGATTGGGCTTGTTTGCATGTCCATGGCAAGGCGCGGCGAAATCATGCTGATGTTATTGCTGCAATTCGAGGTTTTTGCCGCGACAATGCGCGGGCTTGGCGTCATACAGAGGGAGGACGCCCCTCGCACTGCTGGTTTTCGTGGCATCTTTTTCGTCATTCCCTTCTCCGCCGCCCATTTCTTCGTCGTTTTTATGGAGCACTTCCCTATCTGTGTCAATCACTTGCGCGTTTTCCACATTGGCTGTGGACGGTGTGGCGGCTTATGCCTGCGCCGTCATTGCCACTGTCTCCTTCGCAGCCGGAGAACGATGTCACTGGCGATGTGCCCGCCGATGTGACCATGGTTGCATACTTTCCCCATGAGCACGCGCAGGAGAGCGACACTTTGCGTTCGCCTTATTGGGAGGCATTGCAAGATATGTTGCGAGCTGAGAGAAGCGTCCGCATTCATTGGCTTTTTGTGCGTATAAGCACGGCGCATACATCCTTGCGCTGTGCGCTGCGCTTGTGTCGTGCTTATGCTGCGCGACAAAAGACTGGCGAGGCCGGAGCGTCCTTTTATTTTATGGAATCTTTTTTGAGCATCACGCGTATAGGGCGCGCCCTGTGTCGTTTTGTACGGCTCGCATGGACATCCATTTTCCTTGAGAAGCATGTGGCGCCGCACTGTCACTTTCGCAACGATTCAAAGGAAGTGGCGGCTTCTCCGCTCAATGTGTGGCCGCTGTTGCGTCCCGCATGGCGGGAGAGTTTCCAAGGGTGGCGCTGCCTTGAGCGCTGTTTACAGCGCCAAGCCCTCCTTGGCTATGCGGCGTGGTCTGGCGCGCGTAAGTGGACGCTTTTTCCATGGGAGAATTGCCCGTGGGAAAGGATGCTCGTTGACGCATTCCGCAGGCAGGGGAGTGGACAGATGAATATGCAGAGGGATGCGAAGGGGGATGCGATAGGGAACGCGCTTGGGGGCGCTGCCCTCTACGCTGTGCAGCATTCCACAGTGCGCTCTGCGGATTTTCGCTACTTTGACCATATGCGCCTCTTCACAACGCCTGACATTTCATTTGTGCCTGACAGTATTTTTGTTAACGGACAGCACGCTTTGACGCAGCTTACAAGCGCCGGCGTGCCTCGCTCACTCCTCTTTCTCACAGAAGCGCTGAGGTATACACATCTTGCTGGTATACCACACTATATTCTGCCAAAAGCCGAACATGTCAGAGAAAAGCGTCTTCTTGTACTGACAGGTTTTTTTCACGACGAAGTGTGCGCGCACATGCGCATGCTGGAGGATGTGATACGCATGCTCCCGAAAAATGTACGAATATTCATAAAGATGCATCCCTATTGTTCGCCGGACATGTCGCTCTATCCCCATGTGTCTGCCCGCGCGACCTGTGTGCACGAATCTTTGCCGCGCATACTTTCCTCAGCAGCGCAGGAAAAGGATGTCCTTACTGTGGTGTGGACTTCCAATTCCACGACGGGAGCCGTGGAGGCGGCGGTCTTGGGCTTTCCGCTCATGGTGCAAGCGCCGGAGGACATGCTTGACCTTTGCCCGCTGCATGGTATGGCTTCGCTTCCATATGCGCGAGTGCCTCAGGATGTTCTACGCATGATTTCGCGTCCACACCCCATGCTTTTGGAAGCAGATTTTTTTTGCCTTCCGTCTTTTGCCCCGTCTTTTGCCTCTTCTTTTGCCCCTCCTTGTGCCCCTCCTTGTGGAAGGAGCATTCTTGTTCGATGGAAAAAGGCGCTGAAATGTAAGTGAGTGTGGATGTAAAAAGCAGTCTATAGCGCAAAAAAATTTTTTTTGCTGGCATTTGGGCATAGCATCCTTTTCAGTATTGGTGTATTGTCTTCTTGTGATTTTTCTTGATATTGTGTAAGGGGGCTGCAAATTTATGGCTTTGGTGACATATCCCGGTGCCGGGTGTATTGTAGAATACATGGAAATGGGGTCTTTGCATATCGGACTTGTGCTTGAAGAGCAAGGAGGCAAGGCGCGTATTCTTTTGCCAAATAGGCGAGAAACGCGTCTTGGCGTCAATAGGCTGTTGCCGTGGAGCGGTCCTGTGCTGTCAGACATGTCCACGCGCGATAAAATGATTTATTCCCTTGA
>CAYJGA010000362.1:0-2416 GCA_964369255.1 uncultured Desulfovibrionaceae bacterium | reverse complement strand
CACAGGCCACAAAGGACAAGAGCGCCACAGCCGCAAGCACGCGCGGCGTCCACACATCGCCCGTGGCCACTTCTCTCTGTCGTGCGCTCTGGCGGTCTTCCGCGTGGACGCGCTCAAGGTCAATGTCCAGTTCCGCAAGCTTTTGCGTAAAGGCAAGTTCCGCTTGCTTCAATGCCATAAGCTGCTCCGCCGTAGGATTTTTAAGGGCAAGCTGCATGGCTTTTTCGTCGTGCGCGTCCATTCCAAAGGCTGACCCGATGGCAGAAACAGCCATGCCCGCCAATGGCCCCCCGAGGGCTGTGGCAAGTGTGGGCGCCACGTTGCCTATAAGACCACCCACAAGGCCGCTGACTGTGTCGAGAAAACTCATGACGATGCCTCCGCATGAGTTCTTGTGAGCCAGCCGCGCATAAATTTGCGGTGGTGGAAGTTCTTTGCACCAAGGCCAACGTAGTGCGCGACTTGCAAGCCGTTGAGCGCGTGCACAAGCGTGTCCGTGTCCATGCGCTCCACAAGCACCGCCAGCGCCGCAAGTGATTTTTTACCCAGCACGCCGTCTTCCTTCAGCTCGTCAAAGAGGCGCTCCGAACCTGCGCCTGTGCGCTGATAGTTAAAGGCATTGCACAGGCGCTGGACGTAGCGACCACTGCCGCCGCGTCCAAGGTTCACGGCTTGCTCAAACAATTCGTTTGCGAGAGCCTGCGGAAATTGTGAGAGCTGCATGGCGTCCCACCACTCCACGCGATACCAGTCCTGTACCAGTGTGTGCAAGGCGCTGATGGGCGCAAGGTGTTCGGAAAATTCCCGCGCGCCTTTCTGAAAGGACGAATGCCGCTTTGCCGCGTCCACAATGTCCCAGCCAAGCCACTCGGGAAAAAAGTTCCGCGCGATGCCGGCGTAAGTCTCACCGCCTGCGTCGCCTTCCACATCGCACCAACCGCCCTCAAAGTCCTTCACAATGTCGTAAGCTTCTTGAAATTCTGCCATGTCGGGACTCCCCAAGTATTTCCAAAAAGGTTTCTCAACGAGCATTTATGCCGCCGTCATTAAGCTGCGGTCAATTCGACCAACGCTTCAGGGAAGTTACACAACATGAGGGGATTGCTTTGCCCCTCAATGTAATAGCCGCGCCCGTTGGGTTCCGCGTCCATGCGTGCATAAAATTCTTGCCCGGGCGTGTTCACGGTCTCCATCCAGTTGGCAGGGGCGGAGTATGCGCTAAAGATGCCACTGCCCACAGGGTACAAGTGCCCCTTCTTCGCATCAACAAGGGTGCGACCGCCAACAACTTCCGCGGCCTCGTAGAAGGTCACGCCGCCGTAGGTAAAGCCGCGCTTGCGATAGTCGTTGTCGCCAAAGCTGGCATGACGGGCAAGCCACTCTTCAAAGTATTTCCGCACAAGCTCATGCCCCGTGAGGGCGTCGTAAAAATCCGCACCCACAAGGCACTCCATGCGCTGAAAGGGCACGCCGCCCATGGCAGCTTCCACATGCCGCTTTGCCCCATTGATGGCCTTGAGTATGGCGTTTTCTTTGACGGACGTGCTGGTTGGGAAAGCAATACTCATTTTCTTTTGAGTGCATTCAAACACGTCATACAAATTATGCAACTCCGTCGTGCCGTCGGCGTCGTAAATGATGCCCTTGATGGCTCCAAGGCGGTGCATTTCCTTCGTCATAGTAATGTTGTCCTTGAGCTTTTGCATTTTCTCGTTGACGACGGTCACAGGGCTTGCCGGCTCAGTGCTGCCAAAGGCACGCACGTTCTGAATGTCTTCAGGGTGTACGATGTCAGACTGGGGCAAGTGTGCCGTTTGCAATATTTTCATACTGACCTTGCTGCCCTTACCTGCCAACGACTGCGCGGGGGCGCTGCGGTCTTGATGCTCCACAAGGGTGATAAGCCCCTTTTTAATGTCCAAGGCCACGGATGTGGTGCTGACGCTTCTGTGCGCAAACAGCGGCGCAAGGCGCATGGGCATGGAGGGCAACTTGTTGATGGATTCCGTCATTTCCACAACGCCAAAGGGTTCAATGTGTAACATAGGCATAATTTTCTAGCTCCTTACAATGACGCCATCTTTTTTAAGGGCGGCGATGGCTGTTGTTTTCTGCGCGTCCGTGACTGCCTCATCCCACACAAGGGCGCTTTTATTGAGCACGGCGCCGCGCATGATGGCAGCGCCCACGTCCGTGCCGCTCTTCACGTCCACAATGAGCACGGCATCGGGTGTGATGGGATTGTCCGCATCACTGCCCGGCCCCGTGAAAGGCTCGTATATGCCGCTTTTGTCCACAAGCACCGTACCGAGGGGCATGTCTTCCGTGGCTTTGAGTTCGATGCTTTCGCGGCTGTAAAGGGCGTCAATTTCAAAAATGAGTAAGTCCGAAAGGACGGGCTTCTTGTCGTGTGTTG
>CAYJGA010000361.1:0-2428 GCA_964369255.1 uncultured Desulfovibrionaceae bacterium | reverse complement strand
CCGGCGCAATGCTGCAGGTCATTCCGAGTTGTTTTTTTGAAGGGGGCTGGGGGAAGACTTTTTTTTCTAAAAAAGTTTTCCCCCAAGAAAAAAGTCTTCCCCTTTCACAGCTGCCCTTTTTCACTGGCCTGCTCAGTCTTCGGCGCTGTCTTTGAGGATTGCCCACACGCGCCTGTCAGAAATATGATAGCGCCGCGCGAGCTTTTGCACCACATGTCCTGTACTCTGTCCGCGGCGTGTTTCCTTACAAAAACTGTCTGTCAAAGCTTTGTTTCTGAGGCGCAAAATATGCTGTGTGCACTTGGGCACATACAAGTCCGTCCCCCCATAATGTGACACCATCCGCTGCATTTGTGAACTCGACAAAACTCTGCGTAGAGGATGCCCTTTGTAATTTGCCTTCTGCCCGTGCGGCGGCCACTGGGCAGGCACACGCAATGTACACCCACCAAAATGTCCAATTAACTGCAACAGGCTGTCATTGTTCTGAATGACAGACTGCAAAACTTGCGCAGATTCCGGCAAATGCACATGAACATTTTTGACATGGCTGTCGCCCAATCGCTCCTTTAAGCTTTGCGGGCGAGGCCTGCGCCCTCCCCGTGGCAGTAATAAAGGAGGCGATGCTGCGTTGGAAGGCATCTGCGCAGGCCGTACAGGCGCCGCCGATTCGGAAGGCGTACCAAAAAACACTTCAGAAGGCACTTTGGGCGACATGTCAGAATGCGCTCCAGAATATTCGCCGCCAAACGCTCTGCCAGACGCTCTGCCAGACGCTCCGCCGCCAGACGTTCCGCACAAAGCCTTCACCGCCCCCCCGCTCGCCATAGGGGTGTTACTGGAAAAATCCATGTCGTACCCCCTTCGTCACATCGTATTGTTCTAAATCCTCCGCAGAAAATGGTGAAATCAAATGATGCCCACGCATATTTGATGCCATTAAGGCCGGGGGCGCACTGCCACCACCAAAACCATCGCCTTCCAAGGCAGACCACTCTTCCAAAAGTCGCACTCGCTCCGTAACACAGCGCAAATTCTGTCGAACAAGGTGTATAAGCGGGCATACTTGACTGCCCGTTTGTGGGTGCTCTGCCACCTGCTCCAACACAGTATCAATATGAAGCAAATCATCGCTGAGAAAATACATGCAACCTCCGTACAAGCCTTACGGCTGCTAAGTGTTTTCAGTCGTAACCGATAGGGGATAGACTGATTATTCGTCTCCGCCAATGACGCCGATAAAAACTTTTCTTCACTTTTATATAAGAAAAGTTTTATAAATGCACTACAAAAATTTTTGAAAATGTACTTATATTGTCATCTAGGTTCAAAAAGTATTTATTTAACAAGAAAACTTGCATAAAAAAAAAGTTTTTTGTACTCTGTAGCCTCACAACGTCCAACGGAGAGGAATATTCTATGAGGCCAGATGAGCAGCAAAGCTCGGAAAATTTTAGTGTACGCTTACAGACACTGCGCGAACGTGCGGGCATGTCACAGAAAACTTTGGCAGCCAGCATAGGCGTCACCTTGACCACCATTCAAAAGTACGAGAAGGGACAGCTGCCGCGCAGCGCTCATGCTGTGCAGCTTGCCCATGTGCTTGACTGCTCCATCGACTGGTTGCTCACGGGCAAGGAAGCTGTTCTTCGTGGCACACGACAAGATGAGATGGTGCTTGTCCCTATGGTGAAGGCGCGCCTTTCTGCCGGCGGCGGAAGTTTTGAAATAAATGACAATGTGTTGCGTCATTATGCTTTCCGTTGGGATTTTCTCCATCGTAAGGGTACACCTTCTTCTATGGTGCTTCTTCGTGTCACGGGCGACAGCATGCAACCACAGATATTGAACAACGATGTGGTGCTTATCGACCAAAGCCAAATCAATCCCATGCCCGGCTATACATATGCTGTCGGCTTTGAAGACATGGTCTACCTCAAGGTGGTGGACGCCATGCCCGGCAAGCTCATCCTTTCAAGCATCAATCCCGACTATAGCCCTATCCACATCAATCTTGCGGAGCATTCGCAAGAATATGTGCGTATCATTGGCAGAGCCGTATGGGTGGGGCGCGAGTTGACCTAAAACACTTTATTGCCTCCTAACTCACAAAACTCCTTCGTATGCGTAGAAAAGTTTCAAAATGAAAAACTTTTCTACGCCCCACCCCCCACACACATACACAGCACCGCCTCATTCCGATGTGTTTTTTTGAAAGGCTTATGGGGGAAACTTTTTTAGGGGCTGTTTCTAAATAAATTCTTTTGCATTTTCTCGCCCTTCTGAAGAGGTCAAACAGATTTTTTTGTATAAAAATACAAAACCTCTTTTTCACTCTTCCATCCGAAAGCGCCGATTGTCTAGCTAAACAGCTGGTTTTTTTGAAGGGGGCCTGCCCAACGGGTGCCGAAGGCATAGCCGTTAGACG
>CAYJGA010000360.1:0-2446 GCA_964369255.1 uncultured Desulfovibrionaceae bacterium | reverse complement strand
AGGCAGGGGCGCAAGTCCTGCGCCCCTACAGCAGCAAGAGCAGGCGCAAGAAGGGGCAGCACCTCAGCAAGCCCCACAGGAAAAGCCCCAAAAGGGCGCCCATTCCTATGACGGCGACCCGCAGTAGTCGTCTGTTTGCTGATTTGCGCTTGTAAAAAAGCATATGGTTTTGGGGAGGACTTTTTTAATAAGTCTTCCCCAAAACTCCTTTCAAAAAGTAAAAATAAACTTTTAGAGCAAGCACGCATCGAGGGCTTACATGGTTCTTCTCCCATTTATGCAAAGCGTGTGATTGAAAGCAAAGAAAAGAGTGCACAGTTATGAGTATATTCATCCCTAAACTGTTTACCCTCCTTAAAAATGGCTACTCCTCATCGGATTTACAGCGTGATGCAATTGCGGGATTGACGGTGGCGATTGTTGCCCTTCCGCTTGCTATGGCTCTGGCGATTGCTTCTGGCGCGTCACCCGAAAAAGGACTTGTAACGGCGGTTATTGCAGGCTTCTTGATTTCCTTTCTGGGTGGCTCTCGCTTTCAAATTGGTGGCCCTACAGGTGCGTTTGTTGTTGTCATCGTGAATGTCATTTCTCAGCACGGATATGACGGGCTTCTTCTGGCAACCTTGATGGCTGGGGCTATTTTAGTCGTGGCTGGCTATGCTCGCATGGGACAGATTATAAAATTCATTCCGCATCCTGTGATCACAGGGTTTACAGCAGGAATCGCCGTCACAATTGCGTTCTCGCAGGTCAAAGACTTTTTGGGGCTTCAGATGGATGCTGTTCCTGCCGATTTTCTCTCAAAATTGACGGCCTATTTTGACGCCATTGCCACGTTCAATGTCGCCGCATTGGGGCTTGGCTTGTCGGCTTTATTGCTCATGATTGCCTTACGACGTTTTGCGCCAAAACTTCCCAGCTTTTTAATTGCAGTTGTCATATCTGCTGCTATCGTCTCTCTATTTCACATTCCTGTGGAAACGATTGGCTCGCGCTTTCCGGATATTTCGACCGGCTTGCCCATGCCACAGCTTCCTGCATGGGATTTTGCCAAGCTGCAAAGCGTTATTCCTTCTGCCTTTACCATTGCCTTTTTGGCGGGGATTGAGGCGCTCCTCTCTGCTGTTGTTGCCGATGGAATGACGGGATGCAAGCATCGTTCCAATCAGGAGTTGGTTGCACAGGGTTTTGCCAATATCGCCTCTGCTTTATTTGGTGGCCTGCCCGCAACAGGCGCCATTGCCAGAACAGCAACGAATATTAAAGGAGGCGCAAAAACACCGATGGCAGGGGTGTTTCACGCGCTGTTTGTACTGCTCTTTATGCTGTTTGCCATGGATATTATGGTTTTTGTGCCGATGGCGGCGCTCGCTGCAATTCTTTTTGTTGTGGCATGGGGTATGAGTGAAGTCGGGCATTTTATACATATTTTCCGCTTGTCCTTCACAGATCGAACTGTGATGATTTTAACATTTTTGCTCACTGTATTGGTGGACCTCACAGTAGCTATTGGTGTTGGCGTCACACTCGCGTGTCTGCTTTTTATGAAACATATGAGTGAAGCTGTAGAGATTAAATCCGAATGGCGCAAATCAAATACGCTTTATGATGAAGACGCTGCATATGAAGCGCAACGCCAGTCTCTTCCTCAAGGTGTGGAAGTGTTTCAAATCACAGGGCCATTCTTTTTTGGTGTCGCCTCTAATCTGGTAGACACGCTCAAAGCCATGGGGGAGATGCCGAAAGTTTTAATCTTAAGAATGCGCCTTGTGCCTTATCTGGATGCTACGGGCGAGTATGCTTTGGAATCGGTTATCAAACGATGCGGCGACAGTGGCACAAAAATTATATTGAGCGGCTTACAGCGTCAGCCTATGCGAATGCTGAAAAACGCACATATTGAAGATGGGAAAGCGCATATAAGCTTTGCACCTGATTATGCAACAGCGCTCAAAAAAGCCGCCAAGGATATTCTGGATACTTAATTTGTTTGATTGTCAAAATTAATGTATAAAAAAAGGTCAAAGCTATGAGTGAACTTCCATCGTGTCCCAAATGCCAGTCTGCATATGTTTACGAGGATTCTGGGCTACTTATCTGCCCTGAATGTGCATATGAATGGTCGAAAGACTTTGATGCTGAAGCATTGGATGTTACTATCATTCGGGATGCCAACGGCACAGAGCTTCAAGACGGCGATAGTGTGAGTGTCATAAAAAACCTCAAATTTAAAGGTGGTGTCGTGAAAGTCGGCACCAAGGTGAAATCTATCCGGCTTATTCATGGCGCCGCTGACGGGCATGACATTGACTGCAAAATTCCCGGCATTGGTCAGATGGGCTTAAAGTCCGAGTTTGTGAAGAAAGTTTCTGCGTAGATTATTGTTTCTAGTGCCCTGTCACGTCTAAAAGTTTTTTTGAAAGGGGTTTGGGGAAAACTTTTTTTC
>CAYJGA010000359.1:0-2448 GCA_964369255.1 uncultured Desulfovibrionaceae bacterium | reverse complement strand
TATTCCGCCCTTGGCTGAACATTTTCTGCATGATTTTACAGCCAAATATAAGAAAAGTATGGCATTTATGGATGTGACAATGGACATGCTTACGCGCTATGCATGGCCGGGCAATGTGCGCGAGTTGCAAAACCTTGTGCACAGCCTTGTAGTCACACGCACGACCTCGCTCTTGTCGCCGCGGGATTTGCCCTCTCATATTTCCGGTCACAATGCGGCAGACTCTTATTATACGGATGAAGTCTTTATTGTGAAGCGTCCTTTAAAGAGTATTATGGCAGACATTGAGCGGGATTTTTTGCTACGTGCCATTGAGATACACGGTTCTGTACAAAAGGTCGCAGATATTTTCCAAATCAACCGCAGCACTATCTTTCGAAAATTGCAGAGTGGTGAAAGCCTCAAAGCCTTGTCGTCGGATAAAATGCACATAGCACAGAGTTCTGGTGAAGACAGCTTATGACATTGTTGCAGACTGCACATGAAAAGCTGCCCCCTTTTGCAAAGTTTTTTTTCGTAAAGCTTTGTGCCTTATTGGTTGACTATCTTGCGACGCTCTTCTTGCTTGCGTGTGCGTTTCCGTATCAAGGTGCGCTTTTGTGCGGCGTGGTCTTAGGAGCATTGCTAAGTTTTCTTTTGCAGACATTTTGGGTATTTCGCACAGATAAAAACCCTTTCTCTGCGCCTCGGGTGTGTGCGGCCTTGTGCGCGCCGTGCCTTGTGTATGCCCTCAGATTTTCTGTGATGTATTGTTGGTATGCGGGGGGCTTTGCGCAAAGCTTTGAGGCGCTTGCCCTATTCTGCGCCTATGGCATATCATTTATGGGGAATTTTCTCTTTCAAAAGTTCTTCTTCACGCGATTTTAGCGCCCTTCTCAGAGAGTATGGCCTATCGGGCACGGCTTCGCTGTCCGGGCAAGAGAAAATCTCATTTTTTTATAGAAACAAGCGCTCATTATGCTGCCTCTGTGCGTCTGAAGTGGAAAAATTTCTTCAATTTGCATTTTTTTGATTGACATATCGTTCCGCATGGGCAATTCTCTCCCCCAAGGCTCGAGACACATATTGATGCTTTTAAGACGCTCTACATGGGTGCGTGCATGGGGTGTATCGGGGGTTGTATTTGTATTTTGTTTCTCAGTTTTCTTAGAGTTCATGCGCGCTCCTGTTAAAAGAGCATATACACAAGCATCCTTGGCGGTGCCCCGTAGGTTTTCTATGACACAGGTATCTCGAAATATTTTTTTGCAAAATTCCACAGCACTGTGGCGTTTGTTTTTTTCTGCGTCGCGTGTGACCCCGGAAGCATCTACAGTCACTTTTGATGAAGACAGTTTCAGACGCCTTTGTGCTTATGGCCTCTGTTTTCTCATGTTGACGCTCCTCTTTGTGAGTATCACACTGAATATGATTGAGGGGAATTGGTTCATCTTACCCCCGCTGTGTGTTGCCATCCTCTCTCCCATTTTCTGTCTTCTGTGGCTTATGGACAAAAGCCGCCCCGTCATGGTGGCCTTGGCGTGCGAGGTAATCACGCTTAACCTGCTTGCTGCGTACATACTGCTTGTGGGCATGGTGCCGGACGGCAGCTCTCTTTTATGGATAACGCTCTATCCCCCTGTGGTAATTTTAGGCACGGGCTTGCGATGTGGTTCCATTGCCTTCGCTATTTTTTATGTACTGCTCCTCCTCCTCTTTCTCACCCCTCTTGAAGCATTCTTGTCTGTTCCTGTGAGCACTGGCATCCGCACGCGTCTTTTACTCACTCTTTTAGGGAGTTACGCCTTTGTTGCCTGTATAGAATATGTGCGACACAGAACGAATGTGGCCTTGCAGTGCGCTGTGTTGCGCCTTGAGCAAACGTCGTTGACAGACTCACTGACCGGCCTTGGCAACAGACGCGACTTTGATAAGTTCCTCGCATGGTCCATGGCAAAGACACGTCGCAAGGATGAAACCTTTGCCCTTGCACTTATGGATATTGACCACTTCAAAAAGGTGAATGATACCTACGGGCATGAAATCGGCGATCAAGTATTGCAGCATATAGCCAACCATGTGTGTACGCAAATTCGCACGGCGGATCGTCTGTTCCGATGGGGTGGAGAGGAATTTTCGCTCATTATGCCAAATACGAACCTCGACGATGCCATGGCAGGAGCGGAGCGTATTCGGAGCCATATTGAAAAGACGCCCTTTGTGCTTGGACAGGAAAAAATTTATATCACTATCAGTATAGGTGTCTACGCTGGCAGCGAAAATTCAGACCCTAAGAAGCCTTTGACTGTGGCAGACCAGTGTCTTTATAGAGCGAAATCTACAGGTCGCAATAAGATTTTTGGCGGTAGCTAGTGCTTTGTTTTGTCTAAAAGATTTTTTGTGTTTTATTTTTTTGTATAGTTTTTTTTCTTGGGGGGGGGGGGGGGGTTTGTGGGGGGTCGGTGTTGG
>CAYJGA010000358.1:0-2453 GCA_964369255.1 uncultured Desulfovibrionaceae bacterium | reverse complement strand
TTTAGAAGCACAACAAAAAGATGTGGCCTTTGTCCCTCTTTCGCTCTTGGAGGCGACAGAGGATTTTCGCGATGGTCGCGCGCCACACAGCGACGCGCGCCTCCCCGAAGCGCAAGGCTGGACGGGTGACCCACTGCCCACAGCAGAGCGCGTCTATCCCGCCTTTCGCCTGTACGCCCGTTCGCTGGACGATGTTGTGACATTGCAGCAATACTTCCATGAAAAGCGGATAGATGTATACACGCAAGCGGAACAGATTGCCACAGTGAAGAGCTTGGATGCGTCACTGACGCTTATTTTTGGGCTTATCGGCGGCGCAGCGGCCTTGGGCTTTTTTGCGTCAACAAGCAGCAATGCGCTGGCAGCAGTACGACGCAAGGAGCGACATCTTGGCATCTTGCGACTTTTAGGATACACTTCCCGTGACATCATGGCTTTTCCCATTTTTCAAAGCCTTATGACAGCATTCTTAGGTTCCGGACTTGCGGCAATGCTCTATTTCGTCACAGCCTCGCTCATCGACACGCTCTTTGCAAGTAACTTACAGGGTCTTGAAAACATATGCTCCTTGCCCCCAAGTCATTTCGGCGTAGGTGTATTTATTGTCGTGGCTTTATCATTTGTAGCAACGCTTGTGCCGGCGGCACGGGCGGCGAACATCGAACCTTCGGAGGTTATTCGTGATATATAAAACATTTATAGCATTCCTATGCATGTCTTTTTTAACACTTGGCTGCCATACATCAGCCACAGCGGCATTACGCGCAAAAAATGCCGCAAACCTTGACGAGGCGTGGAATCCTGTGCCCGCATCGCAAGATATTATTTTGCCCATGCCCTGCAACATGGGCATGGTGTTTCGCGCTGTCGGCGTGCCCGCAAAAGGCTTTTTGTGGGATATGACCACGCGTTTCGGACAAGATGACGCAAGCGCCAGTGAACGCGGCTACTACGACAGCAGACACACAACATCCCTTGCTGCCCCTTTCGCGCAACACGACTTGCCACTCCCGTGGCAAGGCATGATACCCAACGACGACTTATACTATTACTTCATGGGGAAGTATGAAGTGTCTCAGCTACAATGGGAAGCCATCATGACAGGTCAATGTCCCGCTCCTTCCGCGGAAAACGTCCAGCCCAAGACAGAAATCACTTGGTATGAAGCACAAGCCTTTTCAGAAAAGTACACTTCATGGCTTTTGAAAAATCACGCCCACTTACTCCCCCGCTTTGCAAACGACTCTCGCAACATCGGATTTTTGCGCCTGCCGACAGAGGACGAATGGGAATACGCTGCCCGCGGCGGACATACAACCAGCAAGCAAGCACTCATCGAAAAAGACTTCTTCCCCATGGATGAAGGCGCACATTACACAGATTACGCCGTTTTCCGTCCTGAAAATGCCACGCGCATAGAAGAGCACGCCGCTCGCATCGGCTCGCGCAAGCCCAACGGCCTCGGCCTCCACGACACCGCAGGCAATGCGGCAGAAATGGTCATGGACGTATTTCGCTTTTCTCTGGGCGGGCGTCTGCATGGCTCCGCAGGTGGCTTTGTGCGCAAGGGCGGAAGTTTTCTTTCCGGTACCACAGAAATTCTTCCCGGACGCCGTGAAGAAGCGGCCTTCTTTCATGTGGATGGCCCCGTCCGCGCCAGAGACCTTGGCCTTCGTCTTGTACTCTCCGGCATCAACACGCCCGGCGGCAACAGGCCGGATGTCCTTGCCGCCGAATGGCAACAAGCAGGCGAAACGCCTGCCATCGTCCTTGACAACACCACAAATCCCTTGGATACATTGGATAAAATGCTCGCAGACGCCCACACAGACACTGAAAGGCGCAACTATCAGCATTTGCGTAACATCCTGAAAGATAATAATATCGCACTGGAACGACAACAAATGCTTGTGGCAGCGTCCGAAGTGCGCACTGCGGCCTTCTTTATCGAATCCGTGCGCAATTTTAACAGTCGCATCGCCATTGTCGAGGGCACCATCGTGAACCTTGAGCGCAACAAAGCCGAGAGCCTCAAACGAGGCGCGACAAATGCGGCAAAAAATGCGGCGAATACCATCGAAAAAGCGCAAAAGGGGCTTATCACATTAAAGAGCGGTCGCGAGCAGTCCTTGAACTTCTACAAAACAAAGCTGTATGACGTGCAACAAATAAATCCCGCACTCGTTGACGCAGCTCTCATAGAAGTCAAGGACGAACTGCTCAAGGGTGACACATTTGCTCAAGGGCTTCACAAAAATGTTCTGCTCTTTGAGCAACACCTTCGCGCACAAAGGGCAAAAAATTACAATGACATCACAGTGCAACGCATTGAGAAAGATATTATTAACCTCAAAAAATAAGGAAAAACTATGGCACTTCGCATAGGTTGGATTGGCACTGGCGTCATGGGACTTGCCATGGCAGGGCACCTGCAAAAAGCAGGACACTCCCTC
>CAYJGA010000357.1:0-2461 GCA_964369255.1 uncultured Desulfovibrionaceae bacterium | reverse complement strand
CCAAGGAGCATGGGCGTTCCCGGTGACCCCATGATGACGCCAAAGGTAGCAACAGCTCCTACGACTCCGCCGCGGATGTCTGCGAGCATTTTGCCGCCTGTAAAGCCTATAAGAATGGGGAGAAGGTAGTTGAGCATGGGCCCCACCATGGAGGCCAGCTGTTCATTGGGCAACCAGCCCACGGGGATGAAGAGAGCTGTGATAAGCCCCCAAGCGATGAAGGCGCCGATGTTGGGCATGACCATGCCACTCAAAAAACGACCAAACTTTTGAACACGTTCTTTCATTCTCTTGTAAACCTCATAAAGCAAAAACATACTACACTGTACACCCTAAAGTGCATCCTATACACTTTGAATACTAGATAATAAAAATCATTATGGCAAGTATTTTTTTTCACAATTTGTATCTTCTTGTGTAAAAAATATCAATGAACTGTTATTTCAGCTTATTAAATACCCTCATTTCTGAAAAAGTCTCCTTGCAATTCGTGGGTAAGGCGCCTATACTTCGCCACCTGCGCATTCGCGCCTACTTTTGAGGAGAACCTATGCATTCTATGACACACATTTGCGAGAGCATCCGTCCTGTAGATATAAGCTTGTCTGTGGAAGCGCAGAAGCATTTGAATAATTTGACAAAACCACAAGGGAGTCTCGGTCGCCTCGAAGCTATGGCGACGCGCCTTTTTTGCATTCAAGGCGGTGTTCGTCCCATAAAAGCAGAAAAAGTACGCTTTTTTACTGTGGCAGGCGATCATGGTGTCGTTGAAGAGCGCATTGCCGCCTTCCCCCAAGCGGTGACACGCCAAATGGTGCACAATTTTTTGAATGGAGGCGCAGGTATCAACGTCCTTTGTCGCACCCATAATATTGATTTAAGCGTCGTGGACGCCGGCTGTGTCGGCGGTGCGTATCCTGCCCATCCCGACCTCATTGATAGGAGGATTGGAGATGGCACTGCCAACTTTGCCAAAACGCCCGCCATGAGCCGCAGTGCGTGCGAAAAGGCTCTCTCCAACGGCTTTGACCTTGCCAGCGACGCCGCGCAGCAAGGCTACGATATTATTGGTATTGGCGAAATGGGCATAGGCAATACAACAGCCGCCACCGCCCTCTTTTGCGCTTATTTGCAGCTCTCGCCCGCGGACGTCGCCGGAGCCGGAGCCGGAGCGCCGCCGGAAGGCATCGCTCATAAAGCGCGTGTGGTGCAAAGCGCTCTCACCCTCCACGCAGATGCCTTACAAAAGCGTGATGCCATCCAGCCCATTGACGCTGTTGACATTTTAGCCCATCTAGGCGGCTTTGAAATTGCCACCATGGCAGGTATTATCTTAGGCGCCGCCGCTGCGCAAAGAGCCGTGCTCGTGGATGGTTTTATTGCCACAGCGGCCTATACAGCGGCGCTGCACATCTGCCCCCATGTGGATGCGTATTGCTTTTTGACACACTATTCCGCAGAGCAAGGCTACGGGCGCGTCCTTGCCGCGTTGCACGCAGAGAAAGGCGAAAAAGCACCACTTTTCGACCTTGGCTTCCGCCTAGGCGAAGGGACAGGCGCTGCCATGGCTGTGCCCTTTCTCCGTTCCGCGGCGGCGATATTCAACACAATGGCAACCTTTGAAGACGCCGGCGTGAGCGGTGCCCCATGCTAGATACACAGGTCATATTGCAACTGAGCAATGTGACACGCTCCTTCAGCGTGCGCAAGGGCTTGTTTGCAGAAAATGCACACTTACTCGCCGTGGACGATGTGAGCCTCGACCTTGTGGCAGGGGAAAGCGTAGGACTTGTGGGGGAATCTGGTTGTGGAAAGTCGACGCTGGGACGTATGGCGGTGGGGCTTTTGCCGCCAAGTTCCGGCGCTGTACTTCTCGAAGGACAGTCATTGTACGACAGGAAACATGCGCAGAGCATCGCAGGCCAGATACAAATGGTCTTTCAAGACCCTTTTTCGTCACTCAATCCGCGCCTCAGCGTGGGACGCTCCATCGCAGAGCCTTTGACGGTGCAAGATGTCCCAAAGGCAGAACGCGCGCAGCGCGTCCATGAGATGCTTGGCCTCGTAGGTTTAACTCCAGAACAAGGCACTCGTTTTCCACATGAATTTTCCGGCGGGCAAAGGCAACGCGTCGCCGTGGCACGCGCCCTCATTACACGCCCGAAAGTGCTTGTGTGCGATGAGCCTGTCTCCGCCCTCGACGCCTCTGTACAAGCGCAAGTGCTCAACCTTCTACGAGATATGCAAGAACGCTTTCACTTGACAAGCCTCTTCATTTCGCACGACCTCTCCGTCGTCGGTTTCATGTGCGACCGTATCGCCGTCATGTACCTAGGTCGCATAGTGGAATATGCCCCCAAACAAACACTTTTTCAATCCGCTGCGCATCCGTACACAAAAGCGCTCCTCGGCTCCATCCCTTCACTCAACCCCGCAGAAAAAACCATCCTCAGCCCACTCA
>CAYJGA010000356.1:0-2461 GCA_964369255.1 uncultured Desulfovibrionaceae bacterium | reverse complement strand
CTTCACAGGAAGCGGGGTTGGCTCCGGCAAGGTCAAGCCTTGCAGTAAGCGCGCAAGGCGTAGTATATTCCATGGTAAAAAATACCACACATAGGCCGCTGTAAAGCGCGGCGCGCTCCAATAAGATTGACGCGTTAAACCACGCTCGCCCCTTTCACTCGTCAAGAGGCGCGACAGTTCTTCTATATGCATGGGCAAATATCGACGATGCTTTGCTTGCATGGGAAAGGCACTTTCGAGCGATTCGGGTAAGTGTAACAATGCAGAGCGCAAGCTATGGCTTGGCGGGAGAAAAAGTTCTTGCATGCTCATCCTTTATATGAAAATGTCATATGTGTCAAAAATTTCTGTTCAAAGGCTGCATCTTCTGCCAGCTGCACGAGTGTGCAGCCTTGACTCCATGCATGGATGCGCGCACGCGCGTCCTGAGAACACGCACTGACGCGCGCACGCGCGTCCTGAGAACACACACTGACGCGCGCACGCGCGTCCTGAGAATACGCATGGATGCGCGCACGCGCGTCTTGAGCACACGCAAGAATGCGTGCCCCCGCGAGAGCAGTATTGCCGACAGGGCTTATCCGTGCCCCCATTCCGGATGGCACAAATCCAAGTCCTTCAAGGTCCAGCCTACTTATATGCGTCCCCATGGCGCCTGCGATGTACAGACGCGCCACATCCGCATGGGACAAGCGTGCTGCATCAAGTAATTCCTGAATGGCAAGACTGAACGCAGCCTTTACCTTCAGGACTTCCTCCACATCATAGGCACTCAAAAAAATATCCGACTGCGAAGGCCACAGCATCAAACGTCGTCCGTCCGGATGGTCGTGTAAGTGACGCATGAGCTTTTTTCCCAAGGGCGACAAGGGATTTTGTGTGGCACCTTCCTTATAAAATCCCCCATGCTCTTGCAACACCCCCGCACGCAGCAGACAATGGATGAGCGACACATAGCCTGTGCCACACAGGGCGCGCGGTGCGGCTCCGTCAAAGCTCTGCGGCGTCAGTCCATGAGGGGTGAGGCGCACTGTGTGCACCACGCCGCTCCCATGCGCCATGGCACCAAAACGCAGGCCGATTCCTTCAATGGCAGGCCCCAAGGGCACACTTGTCACAAAGGCGCTGTGCTCGTCCAGCGCCAGCACAAATTCGCCATTGGTGCCAAGGTCGGCAAGTAAAAAGGGAAAAGCCGGTTTTCGTTCTAAAAGTGCGAGAACACCCGCACTCACATCCCCTCCCACAAAGGGCGCCAGCTGAGGGGGTATGTACACGGGCGGCAAATCATCCACATGCTCCACACTGTGCCCGACTGTGGGGAGTGCGTAGGGTGCAGCGGCAAGGCTCCGTATGTCTTTTTGCAAAAAAATACTTGTCATCGCTGTATTTGCCGCAAGGCATATTTCTCGCACCGGCGGCGCATGTTGTAAAATATCTCGGAGAGCATCGTGGACGAGTGTTGCCAAGCGCGTGGCAGTGCTTGTATCCAGAGCGAGGGCAAGACGCGAAATGACGTCTGCTCCTGTGCCCATTTGCGGGTTGAGGCGCTGGCCTTCCGCTAAAATACGCGCGTTCGCAGAACCCTGTCCACATGCTGCGCCTCCATCATGCGTATCACCTGTACCACCGACATCGCATGCGATGAGTTGCCAACAGAGGGACGTCGTTCCCAAGTCGACGGCTAAAACGCAGTGTCCACCGTGATTATTTGCATCAAGCGATTGCGCGGGGGGACTTGTGACCTTCGCCCTTGCTTCGATGTCCTTTCCTGCAATCTCGTTCCCTTGCCTCTTTTCCACTGTCGCCGTCTGTCCTTGTGTGAGGGGTGGTATAAGGTCTGTGAGGGGGAGTGCAAGGCTTATATCGTCTGTGAACGTTGCCATTGTGTGGCGACAGGCCAAGCGCCATCCGTCGGACAATTCCTCTTCTGTCAGGAGCTGTTGTTCTGCATCCACGCACAGGGGTGCGTCAGATAAGAAGCGGACACGACAACGCCCGCACAGTCCAAGTCCCGAACACAAGGGCGCAGGTGGGATTTTGCCTGAAAGCCATAACACATGGGCGAGGGAGTGGGAGAGCACCTCGCGCTGTGTCGTGTCTGCTGTGAGGCAGAGAGCCGGCTCGTTTGTCCGTGGTTCTGACTTTGCTTCTATCAAATAAATAAAAATACGCATGGCATGCTGTAGCCCTTCGGCGCTCTAAGGTCAATGCTTTGCAGGCAGAAAAACGTGGAATGTGGACGGCGTTCAGCTCATTCTAATGTGTTTTTTTGAAAGGGATTTGGGGAAAACTTTTTTTCCTAGGGGCTGTTTCTAAATAAATTCTTTTGCCTCTTGCCACAGCGCTCAAAATGTCAAAACAAGTTATTTTGTATAAAACTACAAAACATCTCTTCAGTCCTCCATCCAAAAGCGCCGATTGTTTAGCTAAACAGATGGTTTTTTTGAAGGGGGGTTTGGGG
>CAYJGA010000355.1:0-2480 GCA_964369255.1 uncultured Desulfovibrionaceae bacterium | reverse complement strand
GTGGCGCAGATTATGGAAAAGCATTTGGAATGTGAACATATTATGCTTGTGGGCATCCAAAGACGCGGTGTGGATTTGGCAAAACGATTGCAACACATTTTCGCAGATCGCTTGCGTCGTCGTATCCCCCTTGGCACACTCGACATCAATTTCTACAGAGACGACTGGACAACCCTGCATGGCATTCCCCACATCGGGCAGTCCACCATCCCCCAAAATATAGACAATACCACCATCATCCTCGTGGATGACGTACTCTTCACAGGTCGCACCATCCGCGCAGCACTGGAAGCTCTCATGGACTATGGACGCCCGCGCAGTGTTGAACTGCTCGTACTCATCGACCGCGGCCACAGGGAACTCCCCATTCATGCCAACTATGTAGGACGAAATGTCAACACGCGCAGGTCGGAGCATGTCAATGTCTTGTTGACAGAAAGAGACGGGCAAGACCTTGTGACACTTTCTTAGGAGCTATTTCTAAGGAGACACTGATTTCATCGCGTTGCGCCACCCTTTATCATCTTTAACCTTGCTTTAGCTCTACAAGATAATGACAAATATGCTTGAATTTTCACCTTGCTGCGCGCATATTAACTTGGACTGCATTCGACACAATTATACCTTTCTCTCTGCGCTGCTTCCAGAGCGCGCGCAAGGCATGCCCATTTTGAAAAGCGACGCTTACGGGCACGGTCTTCTCTCTGTAGCGCGCGCACTCAAGGACGCGCCCTGCTTCGGTGTAGGAACAGTCTCAGAAGCGCATGCCTTGCGACAGGCGCACATGACACAGGACATACTGGTGCTGCTTGGAGCATTGAATGAACATGAAATGGGCGTGAGTATCCACGAGAACTTATTGCCTCTTGTCAACCATATGGATGCTTTGCACATGGCAGCACAATGCGCAACGCGTCGAGGAAGAACTGTGCGAATTGCCTTAAAGTGTGATACAGGCATGGCTCGCTTAGGTTTTACACATGAGGAGATACCTCGTGTACGGGATTTTTTACGACAGAACCCCTGTGTGGACGTCGCTCTTGCCCTCACCCATTTTGCCAGCGCCGATAACCCTGCAAGCGAAGCCTCTATCCACGCGCAAGCAAAGCAATTCATGGAAACTATCGGCGGCTTACAAGAGGACTTTCCGCGCATGCGTTTGTCCTTGGGCAATTCTGCGGGTAGTATCGCTCATGGGCATATGCCACACATCTCCCAAGAAGGTTTTATCTTCCGCTTTGGCGTGGCACTTTACGGAGGAAATCCCTTCCATAAGACAGCGTGGGCGCACAAGGGAGAAGGCTTACAAGAGGCCATGCGCATAAGCGCGCCTGTTTTACAAGTACGAACATTGCAAGCTGGGCAAAGCATCGGCTATGGGAGCACCTTTGTGGCACCGCAGAGCATGCGTGTAGCAGTGGCAGGCATTGGCTATGCGGACGGTTTTTCGCGTTCTTTGTCCAATCCGTCAAGCCTGACGAGCGGCGGTCATGTGCTTATAAATGGCGCTCTTGCGCCCATCTGCGGACGCGTGTGTATGGGCATGATTATGGTAGACATAAGCCATATTGACGACGTGCGCGTGGGACAGCGTGCGTGGATAACGCACGGAACAGGCGCATCTTCTATGCAGCATATGGCAGACGCATGGGGCACCATCATACATGAGGCGATGTGCTTACTTGGCAAGAATGCGCGTCACTATGTTGAAAATCCTCTATAAAAAGGACTAATCCCCTGCAAAGTCTAAAAGATTTTTTTGAAAGGGAGTTTGGGAAAAAACAAATTAAAATGACCTCACTCGTCCAGAGCCTCGCACAGTTTTGTGCAAATATGAGCCACATGCGCCTCACTCAAAAGCGGATGCAATGGCAAGGTGAGGAGTTCGCCATAGAGCCTTTCAGCCACAGGCAGGGCATATGAGATGCGATAGAATGAATGCTCATGACATGGGCGATAATGAATACCTGTCGCAATATTATGTCGGGCAAGATGTGCACGCACAGCATCACGCTTACCATGCAGTACACGAATTGCGTAGAGGTGAGGCACCACAAAGGCGTCGGCATCCTGAGAAAGAGGGCGAATGTACTCGTGGAGCTGTGCAAGGTGGGAGGCATAACACGACACAAGCGCACGCCTCTTAGGGGCAAATTCATGGGAAAAGCGCCGAAGTTGTACGCGCCCAATGGCGGCGCATATATCACTCATATGATAACGCCAGCCTTGGCGAACGCTGTCACCCGCGCTTGTCATGCCAAGAGCGCGGCTCTCGCGGCAAAAATCCGCCGGCGTGACATCTGCAACATCACCGACAATGTCGCCGACAATATCACCGACAGGGCCACTCTCACGCAAAGCAACAATACAGCCCCCCTCACCACTCGTGATATTCTTAATGCCATCAAAGCTAAAGCACACCATAACACCCTGCCCGCCGATACCCCACCCTCCAAAAGAACAGCCAAAAGCATCGGCAG
>CAYJGA010000354.1:0-2480 GCA_964369255.1 uncultured Desulfovibrionaceae bacterium | reverse complement strand
TTTTAGGTGTTTCTCGGTTTTTGTAAGGTTTGATTTTAGGTGTTTCTCGGTTTTTTTGTAGAGTACTTTTTTGTTGAAACAGCTTCCCCGAACAAGGTGTAAGAATGAAAGAACAGTGTGAAATCGGCGCCCCCTGCCCTTGTGGTTCCATGGAGACATATGGCGCTTGTTGTAAGCCATTTCATGAGGGAGCAGATATTCCCGACGCCCTCTCCATGCTTCGCGCACGATACAGTGCCCACTGCCTCATGCTCGTGGACTTTGTTGTGCGCACCGCTCACCCGTTTTATAGGTCTGGACTGTCAGAAAAAGCCTTCCGCGAGCATGTTGCACAGAGCATGAAAAATGTGCTTTGGTTGTCACTTGATGTGCATAAGTGTGGCCTATTGCCTACAGCGAGCGATGGTGAAGGCAGGCGCGAATTTGCGACATTCTCTGTACATTATAGAACGCTTGGCAAGGATTTTGGCATTGCCGACAAGGATTGCTGTACAGAGCACACAAGTTTGTTTGAGCGCCTTGACGGGAAGCTCTATTATACGACAGATTTAGACTCACTTGCCACGCGTACGCCCGTGCGGCGTGAAGCGCGCACGGGGCGCAACGAGCCATGTCCCTGTGGCAGTGGTAAAAAGTATAAAAAGTGTTGTATTCATAAGAGTGGCGAGGACGCTTGATGGCAAAGCCGCAAGTCTTACGCCTCGTGCGCCGTTTTTGCTTGGAATGTCAAGGTAATTCCTCCCAAGAAATACGAAGTTGCACCGACACAGACTGCGCACTGTGGCCTTGGCGCTTGGGGCACAGCCGCGATACAGGGGACACACCGGAACAAGCGCAGCGCCGAGCGCTGCGCTGTGTGCGTCGGCAATGTATGCAGTGCGCGGGGAACAGAAAGGATGTGCGAAGCTGTGCAGAACGTGAAAAATGCGCCATTTGGTCATTGCGCTTTGGTGTTTTTCCGCATACCTATAATGCTGTGAGGCGCCGTTTTTTTGCGCCCAAAAAACTTTCGCTTTTCCAGACAAAAAAAATATAAGGAGTACATATGCTTTCACACAATCTTGAATGGTCGCGTGCCTATGTGGGACGCTTCCAAGAAGACGCCGCCCGTGTGGCAGAAGGTCGCACAGCCGAACTTTCGCAGCGCCTCGCTTCGGAGCTTGACGCAGGAACGCTCCCCTTTTTGAGCATGCCTTACAGAGAGCAGTTAGCAAGGGATATGGCGCGTGTCGTTCCCCATTGCAGCCAATATGAACACATGCTTCTCTTGGGCATCGGCGGCTCTGCGCTTGGTGCGCGGGCTTTGCAAAAGGCTTTTGCGCCCGGTCAGGATGGACCGAACCATCAAGGGCCGTGCTTGTGGATTGCAGACAATGTGTGCCCTGCAACTTTTGAATCATGGCTTGCCAATCTGCCCGCCAAAAAGACGATTGTTGTGTGTATCAGTAAGTCTGGTGGCACCATCGAAACGCTTGCGCAATACTTTCTCGTGCGTCAGTGGCTGCAAACGCAGCTTGGAAACGCTTGGAACGAGCACATGGTGCTCGTGACAGATAAGAACAAGGGATTTTTGCGCGCTGAGGCCACAAGCCATGGCCTGCTCTCCCTTGAAGTGCCAGACCACTTGGGCGGCAGATATTCCGCACTTTCCGCCGTGGGCATGCTTCCTGCGGCCTTCTTGGGCATGGATTGGCGCGGCCTTATGGAAGGTGCCGCGAGCGTGGCGGCGCCTCTCGTGAACGCGCCCGAAAGCTTGGCACAGCATCCGTCCTATCATTTGGCGCAATGGTGCCATGCCCTTGAGAACAATCAATACAGCCAGCTTATTTTCTTCTCCTACATTCCACAGTGGGCGACGCTGGGGCCGTGGTTTGTGCAATTATGGGCAGAAAGTCTTGGCAAGGAAGGCAAGGGCACTATGCCACTTTCAGCCGTCGGTGTCACGGATCAGCACTCAGCGCAGCAGATGTTCTTGGACGGCCCGCGTGACAAAGGCTGCCTCTTCCTTTCCTCTGACGCACTCCCCAAGGGGCGCTCCTTCCCCGACGACTTGCCGGACGAGTGGGCATGGCTGAAGGGCAAAGCCTTTGGCGCATTGATTGACGCAGAAGGCCTTGGCACACGCATGGCTTTGGCGCAATGCAAAACGCCTCTTGTGAACATTCGCATGGCAGACACCGGCGAAAAAGCCGCAGGTGCGCTCATGCTGCTGCTTGAAGCCGCAACTGTCTTCACCGGCTGGCTTATGGACATCAATCCTCTTGACCAACCCGCGGTGGAGCTTGGCAAACGCCTTGCGAACGCGCGCCTCGGAGCGCCCGGTTACGCAAAGGAAGAAGCGGATTTGAAAGAATATTTTTCTGTGGAAGAAAAGACACAGGAATTTTAAGGGAACACTGATTTCGTTTTTTTGTGGGGGGAAACTTTTTTTAGGGGCTGTTTCTAAATAAATTCTTTTGCATTTTCTCGCCCTTCTGAAG
>CAYJGA010000353.1:0-2487 GCA_964369255.1 uncultured Desulfovibrionaceae bacterium | reverse complement strand
GACCCGAGCGTCGGCGCGTGCGCGGTGGCAGAGGAGAAGGGCGTACCCACAAGGGCAGCTTTCTTTACCCTTGAGCTTGCACAAGAGCTGTGCGCGCAAGGCAAGAGCGCCGACCTCATCTGTGGCATCAACGTCTTTGCCCATGTGCCCCCCATCCATGATTTTGTCGCTGCCATTGCGCAACTTTTGAAGCCGGAAGGCGTCATGACCATGGAGTTTCCGCATCTTCTGCGCCTTATGGACGAGGTGCAATTTGACACCATTTATCATGAACATTACTTTTATTACAGCCTGTTTTGCGTCGAAGCGCTGCTCGCAAAGCACGGCCTGCGCCTCTTTGATGTGGAAGAGCTGACAACGCACGGCGGTTCCTTACGCATTTTTGTGTGCAAGCAGGACGCATTGCATCCGGAGAGCGCGCGCGTTGCCGCGCTGCGCGCTGAGGAGCACCGCGCCGGACTGTATTCACTCGCGGCGTACACAGGTTTTCAAAGCAAGGTCGAAGGCATTGCCACAGCGCTCTTGGATTTTCTGCGCACGGCGCAGAAGGAAGGCAAGCGCGTTGTGGGCTATGGCGCCGCTGCCAAGGGCAATACGCTTATCAACTTCTTGGGACAGCGTGCGGATATGCGCGCCCTTATTCCCTCTGTGGTGGACGCATCGCCCCATAAGCAAGGGCTTTTGCTGCCGGGCAGTCATATTCCTGTGGTCGGTGAACAGTACATGAGGGATGCGCGCCCCGACTATGTGCTCATTTTGCCGTGGAACTTGAAGGAAGAAATCAGCGCCCAACTGGCCTATATTCGCGAGTGGGGCGGTAAATTTGTGGTGGCAATTCCGCAGCTTTGCGTGTTTGATCAGGGGCAGTGACCGGCAGCTCTTATGCGGATTGCGATTACAGGTGCCACCGGCTTTATAGGCCAGCAGTGCGGCGCGTATTTATGCGAACGCGCAATGCGCTGGATTGCGTGTGGACGCCGTGGGTGGGCATGTCATGGTCTCGCCCAGCATGGTCGCGCACATAACAGCGTGCCGGCGTGTGATATATTGGATGCGGCGAGTGTGCACGCTTTTATGCGCGACGTCCGACCCACACATCTTTTACATTTGGCGTGGTTTACAGGTCAAAACTATGCGCACGACCCCATCAATACAGCGTGGCTCGAAGCAAGTAAGGAGCTGTTGCGCTCCTTTATAGAGTGCGGCGGCAGACGTTTTGTAGGGGTGGGGACATGTTTTGAGTACGCGCTGCATGGGGAGTTGTGCGCAGAGCAAGAGCGTGAGCGTGTCGGCGCTCCTGCGCCGCATACTGCCTACGGCGTCGCAAAGCATGCTTTTTATGAATATTTGCGCACGCTTGCTCTAAGCAATGCACTCTCATGGGCATGGTGTCGTCCGTTTTATGTGTTTGGAGCGCAAGAGCCGTCGCACAGGCTTGTGCCCTCTGCCGCACGGGCTTTTGCGCGTGGCGAGAACTTTATGACGGCGGCGTATTATCGTTGCATGGACTATATTGATGTGTGCGATGTGGCGCATATTCTTGTCACCATACTCCTTGGAGACTTTTGTGGTGCTGTGAATGTGGGTACAGGGCGCGGGCTGATGGTGCAGGATATGCTCGCCATACTCGCGGAGAAGTACAACATTTCCGGCGCAGCGCCTGTGAGGGCTGTGCCTGCATCGCCATGGGATGTAACACCCCATATAGTCGCCGACACGCGCGTGATGCAAGGCATTGTGCCGCGTTTTTCCTTCAAAACAGTGAACGAAACACTGAATGATTATTGCGAGGTGTACAGATAATGCCACAGAAGATTTTTATTCAAGAAGTGCAGGAAAACCTCAGGCGTCAAGCACGCAGTGCAGAGGCGCACGCATGCGCACGGCATTTCATGGGGATGCCCGAATTGAAGCATTACTCCTATAATTTCAGGTGGCTTGGAAGGCCAATCATACAATATCCGCAAGATATTGTGGCTATGCAAGAATTGATTTTCTCTGTGCAGCCAGACCTTATTATCGAAACAGGCATCGCCCATGGCGGCTCGCTTATTTTGTACGCTTCTCTTTTGGAGCTGAACGCTCTGTGCGGCGGCCAAGAGCATGGGCATGACCGCGCCCATGTCCTTGGCATTGACATTGACATCCGCGCCCATAATCGCGCCGCCTTGGAAGAGCACCCCCTGTACAAGCGCGGACGTATCACCTTGCTTGAAGGGTCAAGCATCGCGCCGGATATGATTTCTCGCATCCATGAATTTTCAAAGGCTTATAAAAATATCATGGTGCTGTTGGATTCCAACCACACCCATGAACATGTCCTTGCGGAGCTTCGCGCCTTTGCGCCTCTTGTGTCACAAGGTTCCTATTGCGTTGTTTTTGATACGATTGTTGCGCATATGCCCGAGGGCGCATATCCTGACAGGCCGTGGGGCAAGGGGGACAATCCCATGACGGCTGTAGACGCATACTTACAAGAATGCGACG
>CAYJGA010000352.1:0-2516 GCA_964369255.1 uncultured Desulfovibrionaceae bacterium | reverse complement strand
TAAAAGCGTGAGTATAATAAGTGCAAGATGGCGTGCTCCACGCCGCCGATGTATTGGTCGACAGGCATCCAATGCTTGATGATGTCCTTGTCGAAGGGCGCCTTTTCGTTGCGCGCATCGGCATAGCGGGAGAAATACCACGAAGACTCCACAAAGGTGTCCATGGTGTCCGTTTCACGACGACCCACGCCGCCGCACTCAGGGCAGACGCATTCATAAAAGGAGGGAGTGTCCGGTAATGGGGAGCGTCCGTCTTCCTTTGTCTTGACATCTAAGGGCAAGATGACGGGTAAGTTCTCCGCCTTCTCAGGCACCGCACCGCAGGCCATACAATAAATGATGGGAATGGGCGCGCCCCAATAGCGCTGGCGGGAGATGTTCCAGTCGCGCAAACGATATTGCACGGTGAACTTGCCAAGCCCCTTGGCCTCCAAGGCCTTTGCCACGGCGCTCTTGCCCTCTTCGTGAGGCAGGCCGTCGAACTCGCCGGAGTTGAACATGGTTCCGGCGCCTGTCCATGCTTCGGCCAGCTCTGTGTAGGGGGCTGCATCGCCTTCCTTTGTGATAACAGGGACGATGGGTAAGCTGTACTTTTGTGCAAAGGCAAAGTCGCGTACATCATGGGCGGGCACGCCCATGACAGCGCCCGTGCCATAGTCTGCGAGAACAAAATTGCCAAGCCAGATGGGGATTTCCTTGCCTGTGAAAGGATGCACGCAAAAAGCACCCGTGGCAATGCCTTCCTTCTCTAAGGTCTCAGACTGGCGGTCGATGCGATCCATGTTGCGAATACGCTCGATGAAGGCGCGCACGTCTGCCTCTTGGGGGCTGCCTGTGATGAGGTGCTCCACAAGAGGATGTTCCGGCGCAAGGGTCATGAAGCTGACGCCGAAAAGCGTGTCCGGACGCGTCGTAAACACTTCAATATTCTTTGTGTTTTCCGTAGGATTTTTCAGGGGAAAAGCCACTTCTGCGCCGTGGGATTTGCCAATCCAGTTGTGCTGCATGGCGATGACGCGCTCAGGCCAGCCCTTTTGTAATTTGTCAAGGTCTGCCAGAAGCTCATCCGCATAGCGCGTGATGCGCACAAACCACTGGGCCAGTTCTTTTTGCTCCACCATGGAATCACAACGCCAGCACTTGCCTTCGATGACTTGCTCGTTTGCGAGAACCGTATGACAGGCAGGGCACCAATTTTGCGCAGCCTTCTTGCGATAGATGAGGTCATTCTCCAGCATCTTCAAAAAGAAGAGCTGTTCCCATTGATAATACTCCGGCACACATGTGGCTATTTCTCTGTTCCAGTCATAAGAATAGCCGAGGCGTTTGAGTTGCGTGCGCATGTTATCAATATTGGAAAATGTCCATGCGGCGGGGTGGGTATTGTGCTTGATGGCAGCGTTTTCCGCGGGCAGGCCGAGGGCGTCCCAGCCCATGGGATGCAGCACATTAAAGCCGCGCATACGATAAAAGCGCGCCACAACGTCGCCGATGGAATAGTTGCGCACATGTCCCATATGAATGTTTCCGGACGGATAGGGCAACATTTCCAAAACATAGTATTTGGGCTTGTCGCTTTCATGCGAACACGCGAAGCTTTGTTGTTCGTGCCAGCGTGCTTGCCATTTTTCTTCTAAGGAACCGGGAGTATATTTTTCTTGCGTCATACGCTTGACCTTATAAAATGTGCCCCCAAAAAGATTTTTTCGAGGGCATTTGTAAGAATATTTTATTTTTTATTTTCACAAGAACGAACAATTTTGACTATGTCGTCACTGTCGCTTGATTTCTCCACTGTCCACAAGCTTGCCGATGGTGTCAAGCATGCCATTGATGAAGGGGCGTGCACTCTCCTCTCCAAAGAGGCGGGAGAGTTCCAGCGCTTCGTTGATGGCGACGCGGGTGGGGACATCTTCGCGGTGGAGCATTTCATAGACAGCCATGCGTAAGATGGTCAGCTCGATGCGGCCTATGCGATCTACGCGCCAGTTTCGCGAATGTTCTGCAAGAAGCTTGTCCAAGACTTTTTCTTCGCGCCAGATGCCATCCACAAGTTCCCATGCAAAGCCTGTAGGCATGACCATGCCATCATAGACATGGGCTTTTTCCTCTTCAGGCACTTCGGGCGCTACTTTTTTCGCCGCACCCTTCTTGCTTTTTACTTCAGGCACCTCTGTGGGAATGGCATGTGGCGGTGTTGCCTTGGGTACTTGGTGGAAGGCGCGCACGACGTCTTCATGCTGTACACTTTCTGCAAAAGCTAGGGAGTAGAGCACTTGGAAAGCCAAGGTACGCGCACCGCGCCGTGTATTTTTTTTTGACATAATCTATCAGCTATTTTGTTTTTAGTTTTTTTGAAAATCTTGATGTAATATTAAGCAACAGCCCCTAGGGGCTGTTTCTAAATAAATTCTTTTGCCCTTTGCCACAGCTCTCAAAATGTCAAAACAAGTTCTTTTGTCTAAAACTACAAAACATCTCTTCAATCCTCCATTTGTAAGCGCCGATTGTCTAGC
>CAYJGA010000351.1:0-2522 GCA_964369255.1 uncultured Desulfovibrionaceae bacterium | reverse complement strand
GGTACAGCCTCAAGTTATAGGTTGAAATAGTGCTTCCAAACCTTCTAAGGCATTTAGAAAAAAAGTGCAAGAAAAATACGCACTAAAAGGAAAAAACTTTATTTTTTCTTTTATTTCAATAAGTTATGTTATTACATCTAATCACCTAGTATTATTATATATTTTCTAGATTTTCCTGTTGTTTTTCTCTCAAATTCCTTTTGACTCCTGCTCAATTTTTCCAAGAATCGGACTAAAAAAAATGCCACCCGCAGCTTAGAGACTGCGAGCGGCAAGTATCGACAAGGACAAAAGTCAGTTATTCCTTAATCTCTTTCTTTCTGCTTTTTGGGCATATCGTCAACACTGATGCCTAGGATTTTTGCAATCTCTGCGTTTGCGCTGTCGCGCAATTGTTCGATTTGCGTTTTTGTCGTGTCACGAATTTGCTTCACCTTTGCCCTGTCCTCTTTAGAGGCATTCTTCATGGCCTGACGGAAAACAGTGTTTTCTCCCCTGCCTTCTGCCGCGTGGACAGAGGAAGCGAAGGGAGCACACACGGCCAATCCCATAACAATAAGCAAGCACGCAATACTTTTTTGCACTCTATGATATGAAGAAACATTCATTTTTAAAAATCCTTTGTGTTAGATTGTTTAAGAAAAGGGCTTGTTGCCAGCCCTCAAGGGCACAGCCGCCCTGCAATTGTATTTTGACGCCGCAGTTTGCCCTTTTTCAGCGAATTGTGCTTTTCAACGGCCTGCTACCACCATGTCAAGATCGCCGTCACGAGCGGTGGCACTATCATGGTGAGCACCATGCCAGAAAAAATCCCCATGATAGCATAACGCTCGCCCGCATGGCGTGCGATAACAGGCATACAAGTGTCCATGGAGGCCGCCCCGCCGGAGGCCACAGGCGCAAAGCCTCCCCAAAGACGCACAAGGAGCGGCGCAAAAAGCAGTGTCACAAGCTCACGCGTGATATTGGCAAGCAAGGCCACAGAACCAAGCTCTGCACTGCCAAGACGGGTGATAATAACACTGGAAAGACTATAGTAGCCAAAGCCTGCGCCCACAGCCAGCGCATCGCGCACAGACATGTCGTTGTGCATAAGGTGCAACACGCCCCACGAGAGGAGGCTACCCGCGCCTGTGCCAAGCATGACAATAAGCGGCAAAAGCAGGATTCTATATCCAAATTCACGCACAATGAAAAAATTACGCGTATCAAAGCCCATACAAGTGCCGGCAAGTACGAGCATAGCATAGAGGGCATAGGTCAAAAAATCTTGCCCCAAGCTGTGCGGCATAAGGCCAAATTTACCAGCCAACACCCCTGCACCAAAACACAAAAGAATCATGAAGGCGCTTTTCATTACTTCTTCTCTCGCAGCAATAAAACGGAGAAACACCACGCCGCCACCGCACTGCCAATGGCACAGAGGGCGCCTATGAGCGTTCCTTGCACCCCAAGCTCTGCAAGGCGTGCCAAAAGGTCTGTGTTCCCCCCGAGGCTCATGCCTATTAAAAACAGGAGAATATAAATAACTAAGGACAGCGCGTTATTCACGCATTTGACGGCGGCATCCCGTTTGCGTAATGCATAACCCACGGGAATGCCAGCCACAATAAGACCAATTTCTAAAAGCATAATTTACCAAGAATTTCCATCATCTGTAGGAGTGCTGATAATACGGGCGGGCGCGACATTTTCAAGCACTTGCGAGTGCCCCCCCTGAGATTGCCCCTGCATATGCCCTTGACCTTGACCATGAGAATGCATAAGAGGCGGCGCCACACCATTCACCATTTCCGGCGACAAATTTTCCGGCGCACGCTCTTCCATCAGCGCTTGTTGCATAAACCAATCTTCTCGGATGCGCCACGACGCCGCCGCCGTATACGCGGGAGAGGAATACCCTACGGAGAGCACAAGCGTGCGTCGTGCATGCTCTTGCAAGCGAATGAGCAAGGGGGTAAAATCTGCATCACCAGAAAGGATGATAAACTCTTCAAAACGTGTTGAATGGGACAAATCGTCCATGCAATCCATCACCAAATGAATATCCGTACTTGTCTTCCCTTGATTTGTCAGCGGAGGGCAATCCACAACGCGAAATGCCGCACGGATAAAATTTGTCCGAAAATCATGATAACGCTGGGGATTTATATAGCAAATACGCTTCAAAATGCGCCTGCGAACCCCGTCGCCATAGAGCATCCGAAGTGCATGCACTTCAAGCCACTTAATCCAGCGCTGCGGCATGGTGCCAAAAGCACGAGCAACTTCCGGATCCATCTCTAAGAAACGCGTAAAAATATTGTCAAAATCCACATATAAAGCGGAGTACACTTCATCAAAGCCAGAAAAACGTCCCATAACTGTACCTCATTAAACAACAGGAATAAAAAAAGAAGAGTATACGCATTGCGGGCAGTTGGCAAGATAAAAAAATACGGCTTTTTTATGTCTCTAGGTCATTCTAATTTGTTTTTTTGAAAGGGGTTTGGGGAAAACTTTTTTTCTTCTTTTTTTCTTGG
>CAYJGA010000350.1:0-2533 GCA_964369255.1 uncultured Desulfovibrionaceae bacterium | reverse complement strand
ACTTTTTTTGGGGAAAAAAGCTTTCCCCTTCCCCCCAGCCCCCTTCAAAAAAACAACTCGGAATGACCTGCAGCATTGCGCCGGTGCAACCTATCCGCACCCATGCCTAAAAATCACAGGCGAGGCATTTGTCGGACAATTTCCGTAGCGAGCTGGCTGGCAAGACTTTCGCGCACGTCATCCTTTACGAAGCCGGATTCTGTGGTCATGATAGCGAGGCGCACGCTGTCCTCTGTCAGCACACTTTTGTGTGAGGCTGTTGTGACGACAGGCGCATGACGGCGTACACGCTTTTGCGGCGTACGCAGAGCAACATGAATATCTGTCGTAAGTAGAATGCGTTCTGCTCGTGTGCCCTTAGCGCTTTCGATGACTGCGGGGAGTGGGGAGCCGTAGGGTGCATTTGCGATACTTTCGACTTGTACCTGTGAGACGTAACCAAAATACGGGCTATCCACGAGGATAATACAAGAGGCAAGGCTTGGCTGCGTGACAATGCTGTAACCTTGCTCCTGCAAGGCCTTTGTAAGAGCCTGTGTGACTGCATGAGCGGCGGATGCGTGGGGCATATTCTTGGTCTTTTGCAGTATGTAGACCTTGAGGGACTCGAGCTTTTGCCCCTTTTTGAGGCTCAAATCTAAGGATTGCGCCTTACTTGATACTGCCACAAGCGCCGTGTGCTCTTGAGGCTGAAACAACTTGGGGCCGCAGGCAGCAAGTGCCAACAAGGCGATGGCCAAACATACAAAGCCTATTCTCATATTCAACTCAACTACTTAGAAATTCTTCTGAAATGCTTTAAGGATTGCCATGGCAACTTCAATCTCAAGCGCTTGCGCGGCCTCTTGGGCGTCCATATCGTCACCCTCGACGCGCGCATCGACACGGGTCATAAAACTCTCGTCGTGCTTGTCTGTAATATCAACAGAAACAAGCATTTGCCAATGACTTCGGCTTTGAGAGCCAGAGGCCGCATAGCCTATGCCTGCGCCTGTTACAGCGCCGACACCAGCGCCCACCGCAAGCCCCGTCCCATCGCCCACATCAAAGCCCAGCTGTGCTCCTGTGACCGCGCCTATAAGCGCCGGTAAAAAGACATCTGCGGCATTCACAGAATTGCTGTCCGTTTTCACATGGGCAAAGTTTTCGATGGTCAAATGGATGGCATAATCAGCGCCGGCGGCGCTGTCTGCCATGCGCATGTCATATTCACTTTGCAAAAATGCCAAGAGCGTCCCCGCCACATCCACGCGCGCCTGTGTGATGGTATTGCTTGTGACAAAGACACTGGATTCTTCTATTAAGGGGATGAGCAAAGGATTTTCCAAGCTCGCCGTAGACATATCCGCTTTTGATCCACACGCAGTGAGAAAAAGACATGCCAGCAATACAGATACTATTTTTTTCATACTCCTACCCAGACTAAATATTAAATATTTACCGCGCACCATACACGCTTTTCAAGATTTTGTCCAGACAAGTTTTAATATGCTAATATTACTGAATTACTTCCTATCATGACTTGTAATAAGAAAAACGGAAAAGAGCATGACACAGCTTGTGACGATGATGAAAGCGTCGATGGGTTCATTGGCGATGAGCGCACCAAGCACAACAGCCACGCCGGGCACGACATATTCATAAGAGATAGCCACAATGGCGCGTGCGTTGAAGAGCAACCATATATATGTCGTGTAAGCGATAATCGAGCTAAAGAGTGTCAGATGCGCGAGGGAGAGGAAGGCGGCGGGGGGCAGTGCAAACAGGTCTACGCGTTCTCCGAGAGTCATGCCAAGGGCGAGGCTTTCAAGGCCGCCCACAAAGAGGAGCAAACCCGTGGAGCGGATGAGCGAGAGGCTGTTGTCATTTTTATGTTGTTGTGAAAAGTGCGAACCGTACACCCACGCAAAGGTTGAAACAAGGATGAGTATAAGCCCCAAAATGGAGGCGTCACCGCCGATGCCTTGATGAATATTCAGCGCAATGAGTGCGGCAAAGCCCAAACACAGGCCAACAGCCTGCACAAGCGTGGGTTTTTTCCCACCCCAGAGGAGCCATTGCCCAAGCACAAGCCACACAGGCGCCGCGCCAAAGAGAATGGCTGCCATACCAGAAGGCACTTGAAACTCTTGAGCCTTTGCCACAAAGCCACTGCCGGCAACGACAAGAAAAATACCATTGAAGAGAACAAGCTTTATATCAGCCCATGAAATGCGCGACTGCTCTCTTCTTATAAAGGTATATGCGAGCAAGAGGCCGCCGGCTATGGTGAAGCGTAAGCCAGTAAATAAAAAGCCGGGGAAATATTCCAACGCCATCTTATTGCCTATAAAGGTAGAGCCCCAAGAAATGTAGAGGAGCAAAAGACAGCCAACCATCACAAAGGTTTGGCGGTTAAAAGAGAGCATTGTGTATTCCTTAAAATCTTTTAACATTGCTGCATTTTGAGTGTGTTTTTTTGAAAGGGCTTTGGGGGAAAACTTTTTTTAGGAAAAAAGCTTTCCCCCACAAGCCTTTCAGAAAAAATAAAAAC
>CAYJGA010000349.1:0-2554 GCA_964369255.1 uncultured Desulfovibrionaceae bacterium | reverse complement strand
CAATCGGCGCTTTCGGATGGGAAGCTTTAAAAAGCATTTGTGGTAAATGCGCAAAATGAGTCAGATTTTTAAGAAATTACCTTTGAGAATGGTTCATGCAATCAGAATGCTGTGTCCCCCAAAACCCCTTTCAAAAAAATCTCTTTATTTAGAAGCAGCTCCTAGAATATTGTGCTATCCCCGTAAACGCCCGCCCTCTGCAAGACTTTTCACCATGGGCGATAAATCATGCCCATGCGCCACAGTGAGCTTTGTGTAAAGACGCAAAGCACGAGCGGCGTCATCCGCTTGCGGGAGAAGTGTGTTAAGCGCATGGTGTATTGCACGACTAAAGAGATTGAGCGCTATATCTCCACGCTTCACAACAGCATGATAAAGCTGTTCCGCCCATTGTACAAGGTCCACACCCGTCACAGGCGGGGTCTCCTGTGGAAGGACTTCGTTTGCCTCAAAAGAGACGAGTGAAAGTATGGTGTGAACGACCCGTATCCGAAGGTTCGTACATACTTCTTCTGCGAAGCCCAAGTGTTTGAGAACATAGTATGCTGCCATAGTATGATAGACAGGGGTGTGTTTTCGCACGCGCGCGCGATAATACACAAGGGACGACGGCAAATTCGCTGCTTGTAGCGGGGTGCCTAACAATAAATCAACCACGTAGGCATAGTCTTGCGCACGCAGTAATTCCTCATGATAACGCAAAGCATGCCGCTCTACATCCGCACGACGCACACAGGTCGTTGTCGCGGCAATCGAACACAACCACAAAGCCGTCGCCTTAATCACCGCATGCTTTGCGGGCAAGCGTGCATATTTACACTCCGCTTGAAAAAGCTGCATTCCACTGCCTAGGATAGAAATTTCTTTGTTCGCATCCAAGAAGTTTAATTGCTGCTCGAGGCGATCTGGCACAGCAATATCATCGCCATCCATCCACGCGATATATTCGCTGTCATTGGCAGCAGCAAGCGCATCCAACGCCGCATTACGCGCAAAAGGGCGTCCCTTGTTTTCGGGAAGACGTATGCAACGCACCCGCGTATCAGAAAAACTGCTTATAATTTCAGGCGTCCTATCTGTAGAACCATCATCGACAATGAGGTATTCAAAGTCCGTATAGCTTTGCTGTAAAATAGATTGAATGGTTTCTGCAAGCACATCCTCTCTGTTGTAAACAAAGGTTACCACGGTCACTTTTGGCATATATTTTCCCCATTTTCGAAAGACATAAAAAAAGCACACTTGTATAGTATGACTTTTAAGACTGAAAACAGCCGCGTGCTGCCAAGGCTTTTAAAAGACGCGGCAAATCATGTCCCTTCGCCACTGGCAACTTCGTATATGCACGAAATGCGGTCAAGGAGTCCGTTGATTGCAGCAAGAGTGCCTCCACCTTGTATTGCACAATGCGACAAAAATGCTTCATGACAATATCATTTCTCTGTAAGGCAGCCAGATAAACTTCGTTTGCCCAATCCACAAGGTCAAGGATTGTCACTGCGGGCATATCCTCTGTCAACGCTTCGCGACCATCAAAGGACGTGCACGAAAGGACTGTATGCATGTAGCAGGTGCGTGGGTCTGTATATATATGCTCTGCAAAGCCCAAATATTGCAAGACATACGCCGCCGCTTTGACATGATAAAACGCCGTTGTGAGGCGATGTGCAAATCGATAATGTATCAAAACGTCCGGCAAATTTGCCACACACAAGGGTGTTCCAAGCAACACATCCACATAATATGCATAATCTTGTGCGCGCAGCAATTCCTCATGATAGCGTAAAGCATAGCGTTCTACATCCAGACGGCGCACGCATGCTGTGCTGGCGAGAATGGGGCACTGCCAAACACTTTGCGCTTTTATAGCATCATAGGCAGTAGGCACACTTATGCGATGTTCGCTTTCGTGAAAACACTGCGCATGTCCACCAAGCACAGCAACATCCTTATGCGCATCTAAGAAGTCAACTTGCTTTTGAAGCCGATCTGGCACAGCAATGTCATCGCCATCTATCCACGCGACATATTCGCTGTCATTGGCAGCAGCGAGCGCATCAAGCGCTGTATTACGCGCAAAAGGGCGTCCCTTATTTTCGGGAAGCCGTATGCAACGCACTCGTGCATCGGAAAACTCCTTTATAACTTCCGGCGTCTTGTCTGTAGAGCCATCATCGACAATGAGATATTCAAAGTCAGTATAACTTTGCTGTAAAATGGATTGAATGGTTTGTGCAAGAACATTCTCTGCGTTGTAAACAAATGTTACCACGGTTACTTTTGGCATACGCTCTCCCTCTCTTCGCAAGGTATTAAAAAAATACACTTATACGCTGTTAATGCTTTATAAACACTAAAAGTGCAGTTACAAAATCGGCCTCACTTTGCGTATTCACCTCAAATGCTTTTTTGAATTTCCCATCCGAAAGCGCCGATTGTCTAGCTAAACAGCTGGTTTTTTTGAATTTCCCATCCGAGAGCGCCGATTGTCTAGCTAAACAAATGCTTTTTTGAATTTCCCATCCGAAAGCGCCGATTGTCTAGCTAAACAGCT
>CAYJGA010000348.1:0-2562 GCA_964369255.1 uncultured Desulfovibrionaceae bacterium | reverse complement strand
CAGCTATTGATACTCCACTTTTCCCACTTCGCACGAGGACTGTTAAGAGGAGTTCGCGCAATCAGAATGCCGCTGGGTGCCAGTCGCCTGTGCGGTGAGCGTCCTCGTGCAGGAGGTCAGGAATATGTCCTGCGGCGTCCATCTCATTAACAAGGCCGCTCAATGTAACGCCGCGCACAGGCACTTGTGTTTGAAGCCAGCGCAAGAAGTGACGTACACGCAAAAGCATGGTGTCTACGCTTTTACGCGTGGGCAAATGCGGTGTGGCGCCCGGCATAAGTTCTGAAGAGTGCCATGTGAGGCTGAGTACGCGCTCGCCTCGTGACAAAAGCAGCTTTGTCGCAGCTTGCATGTAGGGAAGGCTGTGATATATGGGGTTTGGTGTCATGACGACGGAGCGATGCCATGCGTGCAAGAGCGTAGGCGGCGCGGCATGCATATACTTCTGTACTGTGCGCGAGGGGATGAGGGGGACGGCGGTGGCAGGCACTTCAACAATACGGGCGCCATCCACTGTGCAAGCGTAGGGTTGTGTGGGGGCGCAAAAGTGGTCGCGCCAGTTTTTTGGATATTGCCACGGACGGATGGAACTGTCGATGCGCACGCCGCATTCTGCCATAAGTGGCCACAGCTCTTGTGCCATATCCCAGCGCCCCATGCGGAATGTCTCCACAGGATGTCCGTAAAATTGTTCGGCAACAGAAAAAAGTTCATGGAATTTCTGTCGCATACTCTCGCGCGGGACGTCCTTTGCGGCAATATATGGCAGCATGTGCGCGTGCGCCATGTCTTCTTCTGTGTGCGGCGGCGTGCTCCAATAATGCAAATGCGCGCCAATTTCTGCGCCCCATGCAGTGCGCATGCGCTCAAGCACGCGACAACTTGGTGCATGCGTAAAGACGGCGTGGGAGCATACAAGGGTTAAGGGGATGCGGCATTCCGTCGTTAAGAAAGCCAATTCCGGCAGAAAAGCCGTATTTTCTACGGACGGAAAACGAGGATATTGTCCTGAAAACAGTCCTTCCTCTTCCACATCTATAATGATGAGCACATAAAGCGGCTCTTTTCTCATGCTTTGTCCTTTGTGTCCGGAATGTTGCTGTATGCACAAAAAAGCCAGCACATGCGGTTCATGTTATTCTCACTGTCAAACATGTCTTTGACGAGGGTGTTGGCACGGGCTGCCATGTGGACGGCGTTCTCCCTGTCTGCGGTCAGCGCGCGTATGGCCTCAGCCAATGCCGCCGCGTCGCGCGGGGGGACAAGGTAGCCTGTGTCGCCGTCGCGCACCACATCGCTCATACTTGCCACGTCTGTGCCCACCACGGGGACGTGGTGGCACATGGCCTCCACCACCACTGTGGGCAGACCGTCAGAGGAACCGCGCTTTGCTTTGACGATACTGGGCATCACAAAAACATCGCTTTCCATCAAGTATTGCGCCACCTTGTCATGGGTCACAAAGCCTGCCAGTTCCACATATTGCTCAACGCGTTGCTGTTTGACGCGAGCCTGCAACTTCCCCATCCATGCACCGGAACCGGCGATGATGAGGCGCACGTTGACGCCTGAGTCCACAAGAAGGCGCACAGCATCAATAAGGTATTGAAAGCCCTTTGTTTCTATGAGGCGCCCAATGGCGAGCAATGTGTAGGGCGCGCGCATATGTACGGGTGCGGTGCCACGACTGGGCAGGGTTGCTACATTATAAACAAGATAGAGCTTGTCATGAGTATGAGGGGGGACATGAGCAGAGGCACTTTGCGGCAAAAATGACGCAAGGTGTGGAATATTAAAATATGAATCTGCCCGCGCAAAGACGCAGTCGCGCAATTTTTCTGCTAAAAAGCCGTCCGGCGGGCGTACATCGCCTGCCCGTGCTGTGAACGAAAAGGGGAGGCCATCCAGCTTGTGTACAACCCATGCCGCTGTGGCGGGGCCGTTGGCCCATGCGGCGTGTACGTGTTCTATATTCATATCCTTGCAGCGTTCTGCAAGATAAAAACCGCTCAGAGCTGCCCATAAGTTTTCAAGATACATTTCTGCATCGCGCCAGCGGCGACACAAAAGAGTGCGCATGATGGAAAGGCTTTTGCGTGGTTCGCGCCAGAGGCGTCGTCCGAATGCAGCGAGGATGTGCCCTACGCGTCGCGCACCGAAGCGCTCCACGGGGATGGTGCTTTGTCGGATGTGCGGGGCAAGGTTCTTAATTTTTTTGTCGTAGAGGGAAATGACGCTGACGGGGAGGCCGCGTTTGTGGAGCGCATCCACTTCATAAAATATGAATGTTTCCGATGAGAGCGGAAACCAAAGGGAAATATAGAGTGTTTTTGGGAAGTTCCGCGTAAGGGGCGGAAGTTCTCTTGTGCGTAGTATATCTTGTATGTTCATGAAATATCTCGTCATTTCGATGTATTTTTTTGACAAATGTTTGGGGAGTACTTTTTTCTTGGGAGAAGACTTTTTAGGCGCTGTCGTCAAATGCGCCTTTTCGGTTATCTCTGCGCCAGATTTCATTTATTTTTCGGTTATGTATGTCTGTATACACGCCCGAAAAATAAA
>CAYJGA010000347.1:0-2566 GCA_964369255.1 uncultured Desulfovibrionaceae bacterium | reverse complement strand
GGTTTGGGGGGAAAGCTTTTTTTTCCTAAAAAAAGTTTCCCCCCAAGAAAAAAATTTAAAAAAATAAAAAAAGCTTTCCCCCAAACCCCATTCAAAAAAATAAAAAACAAAAAACTTTCCCCAAAATGCCGTGACAAGCACTACATGCTCTCGCGCCACGCAGCAAAGCGTGCGCGTGCGCGTTCTGCGTAAAGAGCCTTGCGCTCCTTCTTCTTTGCCCTTTCGTCGAGGTCGGGCATGAGACCGAAGTGGGCGTTGGATGGCTGGAATTTTTTGACGGGCGTGGCGATGTGGTTGAGCATAGCTCCGAGAGCACTTTCTATAGGCGGGTTTTGTAGCGTTTTGCCTTGGAGTTGGGCGATGATGAGAAGTGCCACCCAGAGGCCGCACGCCGCCGACTCTACATAGCCTTCGACGCCGGTTATTTGTCCTGCAAGGCGCAGTTCTGAGGCTTTGCCTGCCCATGCTGTGAGGCGTAATTCTTTGTCCAAGACTTTGGGGGCATTGACATATGTATTGCGATGCATACTGCCAAAGCGTACAAATTCGGCCTTTTCAAGGCCGGGGACGAGGCGAAAAACGCTGTCTTGGGCTTTGTATGTGAGTTTTGTTTGACAGCCTACGAGGTTGTACATGCTTTCGTTGGTATTTTCTGCCCGTAACTGGAGGAGCGCCCACGGCCTGCGGCCTGTGCGCGGGTCGGTGAAGCCGACGGGTTTGAGGGAGCCGAAGGTGAGTGTGCGCGGCCCGCGTTCGGCGAGGCTTTCAAGGGGCATGCAGCCTTCAAAATGGATTTCCTTTTCAAAGTCCCGCGTGGGTGTTTTTTCCGCTGCCATGAGCGCTTCAAAGAAGCGCTCATATTCTTCCTTGTCCATGGGGCAGTTGAGGTACTCGCCACTTATGGCGCCTTCTTCCGGCTCTTGATAGCGAGAACCACGAAAAACGATGTCCCTATTGAGAGATTCCGCACTGACGATGGGGGCAATGGCATCGTAAAAGTAGAGTTCTTTTTCGCCTGTGGCCTGTTCTATGACATGTCCGAGGGAGGTGGCGAGGCTATCTGAGGCCATGGGGCCTGCGGCAAGGACAATGTGCGCGAAGCCATCGAGGGCGGGGTCGTCGAGGCCATGGATGCCCTGTCGGCGCACGGTGATGAGGGGGTGCGTGTCGAGGGCGTGGGTGATGCGCGAAGCAAAGAGGAGCCTGTCCACCGCGAGCGCCTTGCCCGCGGGCACGGCGCACGCGTCGGCATGCTCCATAAAGTGGCTGCCAAGCTCTCGCATTTCTTGCTTTAAAAGGCCGATTCCGGAGGCAAGCTCATTGGAACGCAGGGAGTTTGAGCACACAAGCTCCGATAAGTGCGCTTCCCTGTGTGCTGCGGACATGCTGTGGGGTTTTTGCTCAAAGAGCACCACAGAAATACCTTGTTTTGCTAAGGTCATGGCGCATTCGCAGCCCGCAAGGCCTCCACCGATGATGGCAATACTCCCTGTGTTCTCCATGATTTACTCCGACGCCTTCTTTTTTGCGCCAAGCATTTGGTGGCGCTTTTGTGCGGAAAGGACTGACTTTCTCAGACGAATGGATTCCGGCGTCACTTCCACAATCTCATCTTGTTTGACAAAGTGCAGCGCAAATTCCAGCGTCATGGGGCGAACCGGGGTGAGGATGACGTTCTCATCCTTACCTGAAGCACGCATATTTGTAAGCTTTTTTTCCTTTGTGGGGTTTACGTCGATGTCATTGTCGCGATTATGCTCACCCACAATCATGCCCTCATACACAGGTTTTCCCGGAGGCACGAAGAGGGTGCCGCGCGGTTCAAGGTTGAAAAGCGCGTAGGGGACAGCATTACCCGGGCGGTCGGAAACGATGGAGCCGCTGAAGCGGGTAGGGAAGTCGCCGCGCCATGGGGAATAGCCTTCAAGAAGGCTATTCATGATGCCTGTGCCGCGTGTGTCTGTGAGGAACTCGTCGCGATAGCCGATAAGGCCGCGAGAAGGTACGGAAAATTCCATGCGCACACGACCGCTCCCGCCCTTGTCATTGTTGCAATTGAGCATGCGCCCTTTGCGCTGGGCAAGCTTTTCGGTGACAGCGCCCATGAAGTACTCGTCGCAGTCCACATAGAGGTGTTCCATGGGTTCAAGGATTTCACCTTCGGGGGATTTTTTCAAGATAACTTCAGGACGACCCACGGACAACTCAAAGCCTTCGCGGCGCATGGTTTCTATAAGGATAGCCATTTGAAACTCGCCGCGCCCTTTGACGAGGAAGGCGTCGCGGTCGTCGGTTTCTTCGATGCGGATGGCGACATTGCGCAGGGCTTCCTTGTGTAAACGCTCTGCAATGACGCGGCTTTGCACATGCTTTCCTTCGCGTCCTGCGAGGGGGGAGGTGTTGATGCCAAAGCGCATGGCGACAGTAGGCTCGTCGACGCGGATACGGGGGAGCGCGCGCGGCGCTTCCTTTGTGCAGATGGTGTCGCCGATGGTCACATCTTCAATGCCCGCAAGGACAGCAATATCGCCGGCGGCGGCGCTTTCCACTTCCACGAGGCGCAAAC
>CAYJGA010000346.1:2227-2588 GCA_964369255.1 uncultured Desulfovibrionaceae bacterium | reverse complement strand
TAAATATTGATACTATTTCCAACAACTTGGCAAACGTAAACACCACAGGCTTTAAAAAGAGCCGCGCCGAGTTTGAAGACCTTATGTACCAAACCATGAAAATCGCAGGTTCCATCACGGAAGGGGATAACACTCTGCCCGTCGGCATCCAAGTAGGTATGGGCGTGCGCCCCACCGCAGTACACAAGTTCTTCTCGCAAGGTGACTTCCAAAACACAGGCAACGCCTTAGACGTCGCCATCGAAGGCGACGGCTTCTTCCAAGTGGAGGTGAATGGTGAACTCATGTACACCCGCGCAGGCACCTTCAAGCTCAACCAAGATGGCACCGTCGTCACAGCCAATGGCTATATTTTGCAACC
>CAYJGA010000346.1:0-2217 GCA_964369255.1 uncultured Desulfovibrionaceae bacterium | reverse complement strand
CTGCCACAGGGCACATTGCAGCCCTTGACGCATCCGGTCAAGAAATTGCGGCGGCGGACATTCCGCTCTACACCTTCATCAACCCCGCAGGCCTCGACTCGCGCGGCAGCAATTTGTATACGCCGACAGACGCCTCCGGTGACGCACTCGAAGGGGAGCCAGGTGTGGACAATGTGGGCACCATGGCGCAAGGCTTCCTTGAAATGTCCAACGTGGAAGTGGTGGACGAAATGGTGAATATGATTGTGGGACAGCGCGCCTATGAGGTAAACTCTAAATCAATTCAGACATCTGACTCCATGCTCGGGATAGCTGTACAACTCAAGAGAAGCTAATATGGCACAGCATACGCAAACATATATGTCGTATATATATGGCGCGTGGGCTTGTGTGTTGCTGTGTATTGTATTTCTGTTTATGCCCGCCATATCTTTTTCGGCGGGCATTCCTTTAACGCCCTCACAGCAAAATGTGCAAGCCCCCGGCGCGCGCGAATATATGAGTATCCCCGGCAATACATCGCAAGGGGTCATTCATATGTCGGACGCCTCCGACTGGCGTTTGCGCATTCGCAGTGCGGCAGTCTCCCACGGGGATATGGTGACCTTGGGTGAGATTGCCGAGCCTGTGGGCAATATCCCGCCGGAACTTTGGCGCAACATGAGCGTACAAGCCTTGTGGCCTTCGCCGCCGGAACCGGGCAAGCCTTTGCAAATAAGCAAGATGCGCCTTGGTTCTGCCTTGCACCAAAGTCTTGGAGATGTGGCGGCGCGCTGTATTTTGCCAAGTGCCTTGGTTATTCAGCGCGGCGGCGTTGTGCTGACAGAAGACGCCTTACGCGACTATGTTGTCAGGTATTTGACGCCGCAGCTCAACGCCTTGCCGGGTCGAGCGGAACTGACGGATTTCCGTCTGCCTCCCTATATTTTTCTTGCTCACGGGCAACAGCAAGTGAGTCTTGAAGTGGGCGCCTTGCAGCCGGGTCGGGTGAGTTTTCGTTTCTTGGTGCAGGAGTCGGACGCGTCTGTTTTGCGGCGTGTGGCGGGGACGGCCTTTCTTGATTTATGGATAAGCGTGCCTTCTGCCAATAAGCCCTTGAATAAGGGCGACGCGCTCCATGTCCAAGATTTGACATTTATGACAGTAAATGTGGCACATGTACGTGGTATCCTTTGGGATGGCAAGGGGGGGCCGTGGCAAGTGGTGCGTGCCCTTGGTGTGGGCGAGCCTATTTATCAATCGGACTTGCTCGGCCTTGCCATGGTGCGCAAGGGCGCCATTGTGCATATGCTTTATGAGAAGGGGAACATCCGAATGCAGGTGCCGGCAGAGTGCCTCGCGGACGGGGCGCCGGGTGAGATTATTCCGGTGCGGAATTTGCAAAGCAAAAAACAAGTCTATGCCACCATTCGTGATAATAAGACTGTGGTGGTGAAGTAATTCGTGCAAGCAGTGCCAATCCCATGTGTGCGACATGGTGCGGCAAGGAGAGAATGTAGATGAAGACAAAACATATTTTTATGACCATTTTCATGGGCGCCGTTCTCGTGTGCTCCGGATGTCAAAGCAGCAAACAAGCGCCGGAGGTGGTCATCCCCACAGCGCCGGAGCCAGCCTTCAACGAGGGCGCACAGCAAGACAATCCCGGCTCCCTTTTTGCGGAAAGTGATATAGACCCGCTCTTTTCCGACAGCCGCGCGCGTCGTGTGGGCGATATTGTCGTGGTAAACATCATGGAAAGCGCCAGCGCCACCAATACGGCGGACACGCAGGCAGATAAGGATGGCATGAACGAATACGGCGTCAACGCCTTCTTCGGACAAAACAAGATCAACATGCTCCCCTTTGCCAATGGCATGGGCATCCCCGTAGGTGACGGGCGCCTTGCCCTTGGCACAAGTTCTGTGAGCGAATTTGACGGCTCCGGTTCCACGAGCCGCACGAACTCTGTCATAGCCTCCATCGCGGCGCGTGTTATCCGCGTCATGCCCGGCGGCATCCTTCAGATTGAAGGGGTGCGTACCACGCGCGTCAACGAGGAAACGCAGTATATGGTTGTGACAGGCACCATCCGCGCACGGGACATTTCCGCAACGAATAGCATTATGTCCACACAAATGGCCGACGCGAACATCCAGTACTATGGGCAAGGCGTCCTCGCCGACAAGCAAAAGCCCGGCTGGTTCACCCGCTTCATGGACAATTTGTGGCCGTTCT
>CAYJGA010000345.1:2062-2593 GCA_964369255.1 uncultured Desulfovibrionaceae bacterium | reverse complement strand
TTCCCCCCACACCCCCCTTTCAAAAAAACCAATTGTTTAACATGAAAAAACAGCTTTCGAATGACACTTGGGGTTACAGGGTCACGCGCAGTTTTGAGAGCTTTTTACTACTATTTCAATATTTACAACTGTAATACTAGAAAACAATTATAATGATACTACATTGTTTTTAGATGATTTATTTTCACCCAAGGAACTGCCCATGCTCCCCAACAAATTACACATTACAAATGCCACAGAACTTGCCCGCGCCGAAGAAAGGCTCAGCAAGCAGCGCGCCGTGGACATGTACGAATCCGGTTTTTTGGACACGCTGGAAGCGGGCAGCTTTGCAAGCCTGTGTGCCATCCATCTGACACTGTTTGGTGAAATATACGATTTTGCCGGCAAAGTGCGCACAGTAAACATGTCAAAGGGCGGCTTTCGCTTCGCGTCCGCTTTGTACTTAGAGCAGGCACTCACAAGCATCGAGGGCATGCCACAGAGCACTTTTGATGACATCGTGACAAAGTATATCGAAATGAACATTGC
>CAYJGA010000345.1:0-2052 GCA_964369255.1 uncultured Desulfovibrionaceae bacterium | reverse complement strand
GCCCACCCATTTCGCGAAGGCAATGGCAGAAGCGGACGCATATGGCTCGATGTCATATGCAAAAAGGAATTGGGGCGCGTCGTCGACTGGTCACGCGTCGACAAGGAGGACTATCTGCTCGCCATGGAACGAAGCCCCGTCAAGGATACGGAGATAAAGTGCCTCTTACAACACGCACTCACCAACGATATTCACAACAGAGAGATATTTCTACGCGGCCTTGATGCCAGTTATGCCTATGAGGGCTATGCCACCTATAATGCACAGGATTTTTTATCAGGTCGTTAAAAAATTTTGCCTTGTCTAGGCGCTGTCGTCAAATCGCGAATTTTCGTGTTATATCAAGGAAGATGAATTTGTTTTTCGGGCGTGTATAGAGACATACATAACCGAAAAACAAATGAAATCTGACGCAGAGATAACCGAAAAGGCGCATTTGACGACAGCGCCTATACTAACCCGCACATTTCACGAGCTGGGGGGGGAGGGGGAAACTTTTTTTAGGAAAAAAAGTTTTCCCCCCAAGAAAAAAACTTAAAAAATAAAACTACCTCAGCCACAGTGCCAAGGCCTCGCACTGCGCCTTCACAGCTGCGGGGCCTGTGCCTCCGTGGGTTTCGCGCCGATGCACCGCCGCCTTGTAATCCAGTATAGCGTAGACGCTTGCGTCAATATGCGGGCAAATGGTTTGAAATTCCTCAAGACTCATGTCTTCCAAACCCTTGCCGGCCTTCTCCGCCGCTGCCACGGCGGTGCCTGTCATATGGTGCGCTTCGCGAAAAGGGACGCCCTTGCCTACAAGGTAATCCGCAAGCTCCGTCGCATTCAAAAAGCCTGCCTTGCACGCGGCAAACATGCGCTCAGGGCAAAATGTCAATTCGCCCAGCATGCCCGTCATCAGCAAGAGCGACTGTCGCAGGGTGGTATCCGTGTCAAAAAACGGTTCCTTATCCTCTTGAAGGTCGCGGTTATAGGTGAGTGGCAGTCCCTTCAACGTCGTGAGCAAGCCGCTTAAATTCCCGTACACTCGCCCCACCTTGCCGCGCATAAGTTCTGCCACATCAGGATTTTTTTTCTGCGGCATCATGGAAGAGCCTGTAGAATAGGCGTCCGAAACGCGCAGAAAGCCAAAGGCCGGATTTGCCCACAGCAGTATTTCTTCACAAAAGCGCGAAAGGTGCATCATGGTGCACGACGCCACAAAGAGGCTTTCTGCCACAAAGTCGCGGTCTGCCACGGCGTCCATGGAATTATTAAACACCCCATACATATCTAATTCTTGCGCCACACTCTGCGGGTCAAGCGGATAGGTCGTGCCCGCAATGGCGCCGGCGCCCAGCGGCGACACGCGCACACGGCGCTCGCATTCTTCCATGCGCATGACATCCCTTTGCAGCATCCAGCCATAGGCAAGCAAATGGTGCGCAAGACTTACAGGTTGTGCGGGCTGCAAATGTGTATAGCCGGGCAAAATATCGCCCTCATACGCACGCGCTTTCTCCAGGAAAGCACGCACAAGGCCACGCGCAAGCTCCTGCCACGCGCGCAAAGCGTCGGAAATATACAGACGAAATGCCAAGCCCACTTGATCGTTCCGACTGCGACCCGTATGCAACTTCTTCCCCACATCGCCCACGAGCGCCGTCAACCGCGCCTCCACATTCATATGGACATCTTCCAATTCCGTCTTCCACACAAAGTCGCCGGCCTCAATTTCCTTAAGTACGGCGTCAAGCCCGTCCGTCAGCGTCTGTGCCTCAGCCTCAGTCAACACACCTTGACGCGCCAACATGCGCGCGTGCGCCTTCGAACCTGCAATATCGTGAAAAGCAAGCTTTTTATCATAGGAGCAGGATTCCGTGTACAATGCCACAGTCTCCTCAGGACCTTGACTGAAGCGCCCGCCCCAGCTCACATTTTGTGATGTATTTTTTTGTGTCATATTATACCTAGTAGTTTGTTTTTTATAAAAATTGATTTTTACTTTTCCTAAGAGGTTTGCAGGGAGAACTCAAAAAGCATTTTAGGCTCATGTACAAAACGCATGAACCA
>CAYJGA010000344.1:0-2595 GCA_964369255.1 uncultured Desulfovibrionaceae bacterium | reverse complement strand
GGCATCATCATCGTTGCCCACGGAGATTATGGCTCTGCTATGCTACGCACGGCAGAATTTATTTTGGGACCGCTCACAGACTGCTCATCCATCAGCGTGGATGTGGCGCAAGATGTGAGTGACACAGTCAAAAGACTGGAAGACGCCGCCACTCGACTGGACACAGGGCATGGGGTGATTATTCTCACTGACATGTTCGGGGGCACGCCCACGAATTTGAGTCTTGCGCTCTTGGGTCAGCACACTGTGGAAGTTGTCACAGGGGTGAACTTACCCATGGTGCTCAAAGTCTTTACGTCGCGCACGAAGCCCTTGGAGGAACTGGCTGCACTTGCGGGTGAGTCCGGCAAGAGTGGAATTGTGGTGGCGGGAACGATGTTGTCACAGAAAAAAGACCAGTAATTGCCCAAGTGCAAGGAGAACACTCATAAAATGCTTTTATTTCGCGTAGACAATCGCCTTGTGCATGGGCAAATCATTGAAGCGTGGCTTCCCTTCACCGGCGCAGAACATCTTATTGTGGCAAATGATGCTCTGGCGGCAGATATTTTGCGTCAACATATTATAAGCATGGCAGTGCCGCAGCATGTATGCATACACTTTAGCAGCATCGCAGAACTGCCCTCTCTTCTTGCCCTTTACAAAAACCAGAGTATTCTTGTCCTGCTTGAAAATTGTCATGATATGGCGCGCGCCATGGAGTGCAAGCTGTCCGATGACTTGCCCACCTTGCAACTCAATGTGGGCAACCTCCACTTCGGCCCGCAAAAACAACAACTCCTCCCCCATGTGGCGGTCACAGACGATGAACTCACCCTCTTAAAAACGCTCGCAAAAAAACATGCTCTCAACTTCTGTGCGGTGCCCTCAGAGCGACCCTTGACTCTCCATGAGCTTTGCTGTTGAAATGCCCCTGTGGTACTCTGATCCGCTTCTTGCGGGGGCATTAGGCGCTTTTTTTTTGTCTGTGCAACACTTTTCCGGAGCAATTTCGGACTTATCATCATAGACAGACCCCTCGTGCTTGCCTTCGCGTTTGGCATGTGTACAGACGCATGGCATCTGGCTGTGCCCCTTGGCATCATCCTTGAGCTTTTCTGGATTGATTTGCTCCGTCTTGGCGCAAGCGTTCCGCCTTCCGCCGCTCTTGCCCTCACACTCATCATCCCTTGCTGTCTCATATTTCACTGGCATGAACCTGCCCTTGTCACCGTCCCCCTCTTTATCTGTATCCCCTTTGCGCACACAGCCACATGGCTTGAGCGCTACTTGCGCGTTCAAAATAACCGCAGTATCGCCCTTGTAGAAGCGTGGATTCGTACAGACCCGCACACCATTTCCCTCCAAAAAACGCTGTCGCCCTGTCGCGCCATAAGTATCGCACTGTGCCGCTCCGCGCTGTGTTATACTGCCCTCTACGCCGCTTGTTTGAGTACGCTCTATCTGCTGTTTTCGTATCTTATTCGTATGGGGCTGTTGCCCCATGCCTCTCATATGACATGGCATCTGATGTGCAGTCTTGGCCTGATTGGCGCTATTCTTGGCTTGCGCACGAAAAGAGCATACAGCGTTCTTGTTGTATGCCTTTGCTTTATTCTTTTGTACACGCTTGGACTGCATGCTTTTTGAGCAGACTGTGAATAATGGATTTTTTTACGGAGAGAATGCGGCTTTGTTGGGCTGGAAAATTTTTACTGTCCCTGCTGTTCCTGTTGTTCTTGTTGGTTCTCCGTAGCGCGGAGTAAGCGAATACTGTGCGGCTCAAGACAGCACAAGTGATCTTCGTCAATATCTTGAGGCCTCGTGACAAAGCCCCCCTTGTGAAAACTGTACACACCACCCTCTTCGAGACTGCAATCAAAAAAATCCATGCACTCATTTTGCATAATGTACGTTGTCGTCCAGTGCTTGTTGACAGGCTCTGCGTCGGGCGAGGTGTATCGTAAGAAGCGAAAAATAGCCGCGCGGCGCGAGGGGACATTCTCAATTTTGCGCGCGTGTTCTGTAAAATCATCGGGAGGATAAAGCCAGTTTTCCACCACGTCCCACACTTCGTGGCACGATGGTGCGTACAGAGCACTGCTGTCGGGAAAGGGGTTTTCCACGGCGAGGGGATACTTTTGACATTGTACTCTGAGTATGGCATCAACAAAGGGGACATAGTCTGTCTGTTGTTCAAGCACGGTCAAGAGGAGGCGCGGGTTGTGCGCAAGCCCCATGAGTGTCTCATGAAAGATTGTGCGCGCTTGCATCGTGCGGATTTGATGGGTCACCTTCAGACCATTGAGCACAGCATAGATGGCGCAAAAGACATCTACTTTGCCTTGATAAAAGGGCTTCATACCAACCTCCGCCACTCTTTTGCCCTGTAAGAAGTCGTTCGTCAAGATTTTCTTCAACCATTTTATGGGAAAAAATATGATACACCCCACACAGAGCGCTGTTATTCTCGATAGGGACGGGACAATTATTCATGATAAACACTATCTTTCCTGTCCAAATGGCGTTGAATTGCTCCCATTTGCCCCAGAAGGCCTGCGTCTTCTGCAAGACCACGGCTTGCGGCTTTTTGTGACCACAAACCAATCTGGCATT
>CAYJGA010000343.1:0-2595 GCA_964369255.1 uncultured Desulfovibrionaceae bacterium | reverse complement strand
GCATACAATCCTTGTCAGCCGCACAGGCTACACAGGCGAGCTTGGCTATGAGCTTTATGTACCTTGGGAATGCGCCCTTGCCCTGTGGGAAAAATGTCTGCAAGACGAACGCGTCAAACCCGCTGGCCTCGGCGCGCGTGATACGCTGCGCCTTGAAGCAGGCTTGCCCCTCTACGGGCATGAACTCGATGACGCCCACAATCCCACAGAGGCGGGCATGGGCAAGATGCTCACAAGCACAGCCCCCTACGTAGGACACGAGCGCGTGGGCGAAGTGCGCCAAAAACTTTTGGGATTGCGCATTGACGGACGCCGCGCCGCCCGTCATGGTGACAAGGTTATCCTGCCCGATGGCAGCGCCATCGGCATCGTCACAAGCGGATCCTTTGCCCCGTCACTGGGCTACGTGGTGGCCTTTGCATGGGTGGATGCCGCCCACGCAGATATTACCCAGTGCGCTGTTCAAACGGCAAAAGTCGCCCTTGAGGCCACAGTTGTCGGTTTGCCCTTCTATACAGAAGGCACTGCCCGCACTAAACTCTCTTAAAACATATAGTGGAGGAACACATGTCAATTCCAGCAGAGCTTAAATATTCCAAGTCCCACGAGTGGATTCGTATCGAAGGCGATGAGGCCGTTGTCGGCATCACACATTTTGCACAAGACGCCCTCGGCGACATTACCTATGTGGATTTCCCCGCTGTGGGTGACGCCTTTGATGTGGACGAAGAATTTGGCTCTATCGAATCCGTAAAAGCCGCCAGCGAACTCTATGCGCCTGTGAAGGGTGAAGTTGTTGCTGTCAATGAGGCCATCAACGACGCTCCTGAGACTGTCAATTCCGCCCCTTACACGGACGGCTGGCTTGTGCGCATAAAGCTCGACGGCGCCCCCGAAGGCCTTATGGACGCAGCTGCTTACGAAGCACTGTGCGCTGACGAAGCACACTAGGTTTTATCTACACACGCGAGGGAAATGTCCCGTCAAATGTGGATGCTTCCCTCGCTGTGAGAACATATTTCATTGATGCCAAAATCCATTTTTGGAATGCAATTTTTGCCAACGAGGCCACGTCGTCACGAAAAATAGTCGCTTTTATGCACGCGACTCCCCAAAAACAATATGCTTGCCTTGAGGCAGTATACCTTCATGTATGCCCGAAAAGGCGCGCTTGACGACAGCGCCGACAACACTAAAGGTGAATCCTATGCCCTTTGTTCCACATACCCAAGAAGAAGTCCAAGAAATGCTTGCTCGCATCGGCGTTGCCAGCATGGATGACCTTTTTGCGGATATAACACCGCCCTTGCGTCCCAAGTCGTTTAACCTCCCCGAAGGTCAAAGCGAAATGGACGTGTGCGCTCATTTAGAGCATCTTGCCGCAAAAAATACGTCCCTCATCAACTTTTTAGGAGCAGGTTTCTACGACCATGCCATCCCCAAGGCCGTCGATGCCCTCAGCTCCCGCAGTGAATTTTATACCGCTTACACCCCCTATCAACCGGAATCCTCCCAAGGCACACTGCAAGCAATTTTTGAATACCAAACCGCTGTCACACGCCTGTTGGGCATGGATTGCACAAACGCTTCCGTCTACGACGGCGGCTCTGCCATTTTTGAATCCATCATGATGGCCATGCGCCAAACAAAGCGCAAAAAAATGGTCATCGACGCCGGCGTCAACCCCATTTGGCGCCAAATGGTGCACTGCTCCAGCGCAAACTTGGATATAGAAATTGTGGAAGTTCCCCACAAAGACGGACGCCCCGACTTGGACGCATTGAAAGCCGCTGTGGACACTGCATGCGCCGCTGTCATCGTACAAAACCCCAACTTCTTCGGCGCCATAGAGGATTTCACAGACCTCTTCAACCACGCACGCAGTCAAAAGGCGCTGGGTGTTATTTCTGTCTATCCTATTTTGCAAGCTGTCATGAAGACCGCAGGCGAAATGGGCGCCGACGTGGCTGTGGCAGACGGCCAAGCCCTTGGTATGCCTCTTTCCTTTGGCGGCCCCTACCTCGGCATCATGGCGTGCCGCAAAGAACTTATCCGTCAATTCCCCGGTCGCATTGTGGGCTGCACAAAGGACGCCGACGGCAAACGCGGCTTTGTGCTCACACTCCAAGCCCGCGAACAACACATTCGTCGTGCAAAAGCAACGTCCAATATCTGCTCAAACCAAGCACTCTGCGCCCTGCGCAGTCTCATGTACATGTCCCTCCTCGGCACAGAAGGCATGCAACGCGTCGCCATTTCGAGCATGGAAAACACGCGCTACGCCGTGAAAAAATGGACATCCCTTGCCGGCGTCAGCCTCCTGCATGACGCGCCCTATGGCAACGAAGTAGCACTGCGCTTGCCCGTGAACGCAAGCAAGCTTGCGGGCACCATGCTTGAGCACGGCTTTGCCATCGGCTTCCCCGTAGGCCGCTACTATGAAGGTATGGACAATGTCCTCCTTGTGGCCTGCACAGAAAAAACGCAGCCCGCACATGTGGATGCGCTTATTCAGCACATCATACCAGAACTTAACAAACAATAGAGAGGACTGAGGATGAAAACACTTTTTGAAAAATCCGTCCCCGGTCGCAG
>CAYJGA010000342.1:0-2596 GCA_964369255.1 uncultured Desulfovibrionaceae bacterium | reverse complement strand
ACATACAGCTTGCCTGTGGGTTCGCTTCTCATGGTGAAGTCTGGTGAAGTTATCGAAGCTGGCGACATTATCGCACGTAAGCCCCGCGAAACGTCAAAAACAAAGGACATCGTGGGTGGTCTTCCACGCGTGGCAGAGCTCTTTGAAGTGCGTAAGCCCAAGGACATGTCGGTGGTTTCTGAAATCTCCGGCACTGTTTCCCACGCGGGCGACGCCAAGGGCAAGCGTAAACTTGTTGTCACACCAGACGTGGGCGACGCGCGCGAATACCTCGTCCCCAAGGGCAAGCATATCATTGCTGCCGACGGCGACTTTGTGGAGGCAGGCGACAGCCTCACAGAAGGCTATCCAGAGTTGCATGATATTTTGCGCACTCGCGGCGAAAAATATCTTGCCCGCTATCTTGTGGATGAAATCCAAGAAGTGTATCGCTTCCAAGGCGTGAGTATCGACGATAAGCATATCGAAGTCATCGTGCGCCAAATGTTGAAGAAGGTCACTGTCCTTGATTCCGGCGGAACGAGCTTTCTTGTGGGTGAGCAAGTGGATAAGAACGAGTTCAAAGTGGAGAACCAAAAGACTATTGCGGAAGGGCGCCAGCCTGCAACCGCAGAGCCGCTGGTACTTGGTATCACACAGGCCTCGCTTACGACTTCGTCCTTTATCTCCGCTGCGTCCTTCCAAGAGACCACAAAGGTGCTTACAGAAGCCTCCCTCAAGGGGAAGATGGACTATCTGCGCGGCTTAAAAGAGAATGTCATCGTGGGCAGACTCATTCCCGCTGGCACTGGCTATCGTGAATATGTCAATGGCGACATTGAGGTTCCAGATCAACGCGAAAGACCCGACAAGTTCCTCGAGGAATTGGCGGAAAACCCTATTTTAATTGACATAAACCAACAGTAAACACACTGTTTTCATCGTATAGTAGGAAGGGAAGAGCATATTCTTGAAGTGCTCTTCCTTTTTTAATGTGTTTTTTTGAAAACGCGCATGCAACGTGAATGTAAGATTTGAAAGGAATCGCTCATTCAATCATTTTTTTATCCTGTAGCAAGGGAGGACAGTTTCAAAAAAATACACTACCTCAGTATGACACATGTCTTGCCCGTTCAAACTGGCACAGTCAAAGCACAAAAAGGCATCAGCGCATTGCTTTCTAAACATTATTTTTTGCAACAAAACTTCAGAGACTTACAACTTACAGGAGAGAAATATGTCCACACGAGTAGAACACGATTTCCTAGGTGAACTCACTATCCCCAATGATGTTTACTATGGCATCCAAACATATCGAGCCTTGGAAAATTTCTATATTTCCCACACAAAAATTTCACACATTCCAGAATTTATTGTGGCCTTTGCCTATGTAAAAAAAGCTGCCGCCATGACAAACAAGCAATTTGGCCTTTTGTCGGACGAAATTTTTACCGCCATTTGTGCTGCGTGCGACGAACTCATTGCAGGAAAGCTGCATGACCAATTCCCAATCGACTGCATTCAAGGCGGCGCAGGAACATCCGTCAATATGAATGCCAACGAGGTCATCGCCAATAGAGCACTGGAACTTATGGGACACAAAAAAGGAGAATATGACTATTGTCATCCCAACAACCATGTCAATTGCTCCCAATCCACTAATGATGCCTACCCGACAGCCTTGCACCTCGCCCTCTATGCCAATGTCATTCGTCTTATCGAAGCTGTTAAGTTCTTGCAAGACGGCTTTGCCGAAAAAGGCGAAGAGTTCAAAGATGTCGTTAAAATGGGGCGAACACAGCTCCAAGACGCCGTCCCCATGACGCTTGGCATGGAATTTAATGCCTATGCCACAACACTGGAAGTGGAAATGCGACGCTTGAGGTATGCGGCCTTAAAGCTTTTGAAGGTCAACATGGGCGCCACTGCCATTGGCACAGGTATCTGCTCACCCAAGGGCTACGCAGAGCTGTGCGTAGAAAAACTACGGGAAGTGAGTGGGCTTGACGTGGCACTTTCGCCCAACCTTATTGAGGCCACATGGGACACTGGAGTCTATGTGCAAGTGTCCGGCTCCATTAAGAGTGCGGCTGTAAAAATTTCAAAAATTTGTAATGACTTGCGCCTCCTTTCGTCTGGTCCACGTTGCGGCCTCAACGAAATCAACTTGCCTCAACTCCAACCGGGATCGTCCATCATGCCGGGCAAGGTCAACCCTGTTATCCCAGAAGTCGTCAACCAAGTATGCTTCGATGTCATGGGCAAGGATATTACAGTCACATTTGCCTCAGAGGCCGGTCAACTTGAGCTCAATGTCATGGAGCCTATCATTGCTGTTTCGCTTTTTAATGGGATAAACCGACTGCGCCGCGCTATCAACACTCTTCAAAATAAGTGCATCAAGGGCATTACTGCCAATAAGGACGTATGTCGCAGCCTTATGGAGAACAGTATTGGTATCGTGACAGCGCTAAACCCGCATATCGGCTATGAAGCTTCTGCATCTATTGCACGGGAAGCCTTGGAGAAAAACGCGTCCGTGTACGAATTGGTGCTTGAGCGCAAATTACTGACAAAGGAAAAGCTCGATGCCATTTTATCACCCGAAAATATGTTA
>CAYJGA010000341.1:0-2610 GCA_964369255.1 uncultured Desulfovibrionaceae bacterium | reverse complement strand
ATTTGAAGAGGGTTTGGGGGAAACTTTTTTTAGGAAAAAAAAGCTTTCCTCCACAAACCTTTCAGATCAGAATATGGCTGGAGAACAGGCAAATTCTGCCTACAATCTTCATCTTAATGTCTCTACCCCCCCTCAACGTCTTGCGCCACGCACCCACACAAGACAGCGCCCGCGAATATATCATTCAAGAGAGCGTGCGCCGTGTAGAAAATCCAAAACATGCCGATAAGAGTATCAAGGAACATGTGCGTCCAGACTTTGACAGGCTTTGTAGTCGCTTTGCCCCCCCCTGACAGTGCCACGGGCAGTGCCGAGGGCAGTGCCACGGGGCAGCGCCACAGGACAGCGCCACAGAACAGCGCCACAGGCCTCGGCCTCTTGCTGCATTGACACAAAAAGGGACTGGCGCCCCACGATGCACATATTCCGCCCGACGCAGTACATCGCCATTTCTTTGATTGGCTGCGCGAATATGCCGCCCACGGATATGCCGCCAAGGGCTGGCAAGTCGTGCAATAGGTTTATGAATATAGACGGTTAGCGAGTTTTTGATTTTTCATAATTTTTGCTTGAAAAACCACGAGAAACATATGAAATAATCCTTGACTCGTTGTTTTTTTGCGCGTACTGATTAAGTAATTAGTTGGTGTTTGGAGCTGTGCGCAAAAAAGATTTCTTGGCGCGAATTTTGCACCAATCACGCGAGTGCGCGGGCACACGAACACCTTTCAGCTTTTTGACAAAGTTTATTTTTATATAACAGACTGTCCTTATTTAATAAAAAGCATGTATGCATGTATATATGTATGTTGACCGGAGTAGGCTCACCACAGCAAGTCCCGTCCACAATACACAGCAGTCACTGAATGCTTGAAGGACAAGAGAGGTGTTTTTTTTTGCAGTTTTTTTTGAGCGCATGTGCAGTACCAGCCCACCACGCCGGAATGCAAGAGTCACGCAGTATATGACCACATGCCACAAAAACGTTTATTATTACAACATTTATACAACAAAAAGGGAGCTTCACCATGAGTAGCATTATCCTTCAACAGCCTCTTGCCGGAGTCACCACAAACGTCGTCCCGGAGGAAGTCACATCTGTGACACTTGATTTTGCTCCGGGTGATGCCTTAATGTCGCGAGAGGAAGACTCGCTTATATTCTCTTTTGAAGACGGATCAAGTATCCGTTTGGAAGATTTTTACGGAAAATACGATTCCGAAAATCTTCCGGACTTTGTTATTGATGGCGCCGTCGTTTCCGGCGCAGATTTCTTCGCTGTTTTCGCCGAAGAATTGCAACCGGCGGCAGGTCCCGGCGCGGGCGCTGCCACAGCAGGCTTCCGTTCGCGTGAGTTTGCCATGGGCTCCCTCCTCGATGGCACAGACAGCCTCGGACGCCTCGACCAAGCGCGCGCAGAAGGCTTTGACCCCGACCGCTTCATCGAAAGCGGCGGTCTTGAAGGCGGCGACTCTCCGGAAGAAAACATCGCCCCCCTCATAAACCTCACCCTCTCCGACCTCAATGTGGGCGTCACCGAAGCCGGCGTGGAAGCCGGCGGCAACACCGCCACAGAAGGCACACCCACAACCACAGGCCGCATCACCGCCGTTGACTTTAACCGTGACAACCTCACCTTCTCCGCCTCCGGCGGCGACGAATATGGCAGGTTCGACATGGGCGCCGACGGCAGCTTCACCTACACGCTGGACAATGAAAAGGACAGCACGCATTCCTTAAGTCACGGCGAAAAAGCCACCGAAACCGTCACAGTCACCGTGAGCGACGGACGCGGCGGCACAGTGCAACAAAATGTCACCATCACCATCACAGGCACCAACGACCGCCCCGAAGTGAGCGTGGAAATGGCAGGCGATGTGGTGAAGGAAGACGCGTCCGACACTGTCGTCACCGGCACCATCACTGTAGTCGACCCCGATAAGGACGGCGACGAACTCACAGAGCAAACCATAAGCGTGAGTCAGGGCGACAACGAAAACTCCGCCACGGAACCGGGCGGCGACGTGGTGCTCGAAGGCGTCTATGGCAATGTGACCATCGACGGCGAAACGGGCGAATATACATACGAATTGGGCGTGACCGACGAGCAAAAGCAAGCCGTGGACAAGCTGGAAAACGGCGACACCATGGAAGAAACCTTCACCGTCACCGCCACAGACAAGCACGGCGCCCATGACTCAGAAGATATTACCATCAAAATAGAAGGCACCAACGACGTGCCCCGCATTTCCACAGAAGATTCCGTTGTCAACCTTGATGTGACAGAAAGCGGCGTGCTGGACGGCGGCAACACAGAAACCGCCGGAAATCCCACCGCAGAAGGCAAACTCGTGGTGACCGACATTGAAGGTCAAGACCTCACCTTCACCCTCGAAGGCACGACGGACACCACCATCGTCGGCGAATACGGCACATTCACGCTCAACCCCGACGGCACCTATTCCTATGAATTGAACAACGATGCCAAGACGACAGAAGCGCTGAACTCCGGCGAAATCAAGCCAGATACGTTCACGGTCACCGTCACCGACGAGCAAGGCGGCACAGTTTCCCAAACTGTCACCGTCAATGTCACAGGCACCAACGACA
>CAYJGA010000340.1:0-2613 GCA_964369255.1 uncultured Desulfovibrionaceae bacterium | reverse complement strand
TCTGTTTAGCTAAACAATCGGCGCTTACGAATGAAAGAGGGAAAAGATGTTTTGTATTTTTATGCAAAAAATTCTGTTTGCCCTTTTGAGAGCTGTGGCAAAACCCAAAAGAATTTATTTAGATACAGCCCCTAAAAAGTTTTCCCCTAAAAGCTTTTCAAAAAAACACAATGAGAACGCTGCGCCCTCAATCACCAAATCGCCCAGAACCGTGTCCCATACGGTTGACATCGGCATCCTTAAATGACTCCAAGGTATACAAGCGGATTTTATTACTACGCGGAAATTCTCGTTTTAAGAGAGTTTTTAAGAGACGTTTTACCTTATCGGCTGTTTGATCTGTCCACGACTCCTCATGAAAACCACGTTCGACGACACTAAAATTGTCGTCGCCTGTGCATATGATAGCCACAGAGCGGTTCCGCTTAAATGTTCGCATGTCAAGGCATTGGCCTTTTTGGAGTTTGCTCATACGCTCCATAACAGTTGGAATTATTGTTGTCTTATCATTCATTACTTAAAAATCCTATCGCAGTAATACTCGTCAAATACTCTTGAGAGTGTGCCTAAGCTTTCAATAAAACAAAGATGATTTGTGAGTTGTTTTGCACTTTAATCGGCAATTTCCTCTCATATTTCCCATTAAAACGCGCCGATTGTATAGTTAAACAGATGGTTTTTTTGAAAGGTGCCTGCCTTACGGATACCGAGAGCAGAGATGTTTGGGGGAAAACTTTTTTTCCTAAAAAAAGTTTTCCCCCAAGAAAAAAATAAACAAAAAAGCTTTCCCCACCCCCTTACGGAAGCATGGTGAGGGGGACGCGATACATCCAGTCACCGGGATTTGTCGCGCCAAAGCTTTCCCAATGGGCGCGATCTTTGTCGTATTCTTCATAGCGCGCCAGTCGTGACTTCAATCTATTGATGAAGGCTGTTTGTTGGCCTATGCTCATGCGATACCAATCTTCTTCTCGTAAAAGCATAATGTCACTCTTATAGGGAAGTCCTTCAAGAAATTCCGCGAGCACACCAAGCTCGGAAAGGTTTTTTCCTTGAGGCATGGGGCTGTTGGGGTCGCGGGCTGCGCGGGTTGACGCTGACAGGATACCTTGAAAGAAATCCTTGGCGTCCGTGCGCTTTGTCCGCTCTGCATTATCAATGATGACACTTATTTGCTGACTGAGGTCATTGAGTTGGTTCTTTGTGAGAAGAACTGCGACTTCCACTGTAGGCACTTGAGAACCGGCTGCAAGTTTAGAAAGATCCATATCGGCAATCCATGAATCAACGACACTTGGCGCGCGTGTTTCGTTGCGCTTGCCAAAGTATTCGAGCTGCATGGCGTAGCCGAGAGCGGCAGCCATGTGTTCGGCGGCCTTTTGTGGGTCGTGCGCCGCTTGCTGTACAGCTGCTTCATCCTTAGGCTTGGTAATCAGTTTACCTTCCTTTGTCATGCGAACCATGTTGACAATACCCGAAGTGAGTGCCTTGCCTGCAGCGGCAAAGGATTGGGCGCCCTGTGCCGGTGTGGGGGCAAGGATGCTCTGATAGTTTGAGCGATTGTCTGAGAGAAGGGTGAGACGGCGATAAGCCGCTTCCGCGGAGGCATGCTCTTTTTTGCCAGCGGGGGACTTGACATGCAAAGCAGAAATCCAGACACCCTTAGTACGAGCGTAGTCGGCAAGCTCAGGCATGTCCATTTTTACTGTCGAGTATGGGTCGCTTACGGGCAAAGGACCTGCGTCTGAAATGACAATCAACATACGACTACTATAGCCTTGCCAGTTGAGTTGGTCGAGAGCCACTTTTACACCAAGGGGGGAATTTTCAGCAAAGGAGTGCGTAGAGGCAGTGGCTTCCTTGACGAGTGCCAGTTGTGACTCAAGGTTGTGGCGTTGAGAAGCTGTGGCAAAGTCGCTGACAACGCGGCTCTCGTATTCTGTACCGGGGCGCGCTTTGACGCTACTGCGAAATGCGACGACAGCAAAGGCCACATCTTCCGTCAGATTATCCTTTTCAAGGGAATCATAGATGGAGCGTATGACATTGAGGCTTTGGTCGATATAGGGTTTCATGGAAATGGTTGTGTCGATGACAAAGGCAATGGCTGTGCGCGGTTTTGTATTTTGTGCGCCATTATTTGCATTTGTATTTGGCGCGCTTCCGGGGTCAATGGAGGCCACCTCTAAAAACTTCACACCTTCAAAGGGATCCTTCATATTGAGGATAGGCATGAGGTAAAAGCGGTCGGCAGCTACTGCGCCGCTGCTGTCTGCGGGTTCTGTGGCGAGGACGGGCAGAATGTCAAGGTTGGCGCCGTCCTTGGCGATGGTGCTGTGTATGGTGTTTAAGCGCGATACCATATCGTCAGCACTGCACAATTCCATAAGTCCCTTTTCTTCGCGAAAAAAAAGCACAGGGTCGCGTCCACTGCGAGGGGTGAGGAGCAGGGTGAGGGATTGGTTCCAGTCTGTTGTCTGCGCTTTTTCCACCCAGCCGAGGGGAGGGCCACCCACAGGCCCTACTTGCAGCCAATCGCCTTGGCGCGCGAAAACATAGTATACAGAAAACGATTTTACATTACTCTGCGCGACCTGCGCGCCTGCTTGCGGG
>CAYJGA010000339.1:0-2615 GCA_964369255.1 uncultured Desulfovibrionaceae bacterium | reverse complement strand
CTCAGCCCTCGCAGACCCGCGCATCCGCATGGGGACGCACACCGCGCAGGGGGCATAATTATGCGGCATACTCGTATGAAAGTTCTTATTGCTTTGTGCATCTTGTTACCGCTTCTTGTGTGCGCTGTGTTTGGCTCTATACTGACGCCCTATGACCCCGGTCTCGTGAATATGGATAAAACTTTTCTCTCACCAGACGCAGAACATGTGCTTGGCACCGACCATTTAGGGCGCGATGTGCTGTCGCGATTGATGGAAGGCGCACGCGCCTCCCTTCTTGCGGTTTTTATCATTTTAACGCTCATCTTGGGAGCAAGCCTTGTGCTTGGGTGCATGTGCGGTTATGTGGGAGGCGTTTTAGACACTGCCATCATGCGTATCTGCGATGGCATGATGGTTTTTCCCACAATGATATTGGCACTTTTTTTCATAGGTATTCTCGGCGTAGGTTTTGAAAATGTGGTGCTTGCCATCGTACTCACCCATGTGGCGTGGTATACGCGCATGGTGCGCGGTTACGTTTTGCATGTGCGTCACAAGGATTTTATTATGGCGGCGCGTGCCATGGGTGTGAGTCGTGCGCGTATTGTTGTGCGCCATGTTTTGCCCACTGTTATCGTGCAAATGTGCGTGCTTGTGAGTTTGGATGTGGGGCATATGCTCTTGCATGTGGCGGGTCTGTCATTTCTGGGACTTGGCATACAACCGCCCACAGCGGAGTGGGGGCTGATGCTTGCGGAGGCGCGTCATGTGATGCGCGTTTCGCCCATGCTTATGTTTTATCCCGGTCTTATGATTTTTCTCACCACAGCGGCCTGCAACTTTTTAGGTGAGGCATTACAAGAGCATCTGGATCCGCATTTGCGCCATCCGGAAAAAGCCGCAAAGGAATAAACATGGAAACAGTGCGCGTGAAAAATCTTTGGGTCGGGGCGAAAACAGATGAACTTTTACAAGGCGACCAGATACAAGGGAGCCAGATACAAGGGAGCCAGATACAAGGGAGCCAGATACAAGGGAGCGTGGACACGCGCGTCTGTGTTTCGCGCGTGTCCTTTTCCCTAAAAGCAGGGGAAACATTGGCGCTTGTTGGGAAGAATGGTGCAGGAAAATCCCTCACCATCATGGCGCTTATGGACGCCCTCCCCCCCAATTTATGGCGGCACGCCGAGGAGCTCATTATAGCAGGCGGACGCCCTTCTATAATGATGCAAAATGCCGCGGACTGCTTTGACCCTCTCTTTACAGTGCGCCATGTTTTTTGGGAAACGCTTCCGTCGTCATTTGACAAGGCCACGCGTGAAGAGACGGCGCGACGCCTTCTTGATGAGGTGGGCTTGGCGTATGATGTACTCGATCTTTATCCCTTTGAATTGAGCGGGGGCATGCTCCATCGCTTGATGTTTGCCCTTGCCCTTGCGCCGATATTGCTTGAGGCAAACGAGAATGCGCAGGCAACTCGCTTGCTTTTGGCGGATGAACCCCTCGCGGGTTTAGATGTGCCCGCGAAGGTGCATTTTTTGCATAGGATAAAGGAATTGCAGCAGAAATATGTATTTTCCATGATTTTTATTGACCATAATTTTGCCTCTGTGCAGGCACTGGCGCATAAGGTGCTTGTGATGCATGATGGAGTTGCTGTGGAGTACGGGGACACAGAAAGTGTGTCGCAAAAACCGCGGCATGACGCGACACAAGCGCTTGTGCATGCGGCGCGTGAGCATGCGCTCGAACGTATCCCGCATCCCGCAGGCATGGCGCGCGACACTGCCTCACCTGTGCTTTATTGCCAATCCGTATCTAAGAGCTACGCGCGACGCACAGCGTGGTTTCGCGCCGCACAAAGGAAAACGGTGCTGTCTGATATTACGTTTCAACTGCAACGCGGGGAAGGTCTTGGCCTTGTAGGCATGAATGGCGCTGGTAAGAGTACCCTGACACGTCTTTTGCTTGGCCTTGATGCATGCGACGACGGGCATGTATCCATTCTTGGAGAGGACTTGTCAACATTGCTGCAAACGTCTGCATGGCGCACGCGCATACAGCCCGTCTTTCAGCACGCGCGCATGGCAGTGAACGAGCGCTTAACAGTGGAAAATATTTTAAAAGAGCCTTTGCGCGCACATGGTATGGGGGTGGCAGCGCAGCAGGATAGAGTGGAGGAATTGCTCGCGCTTGTGGCCTTGCCAACGCAGTGCGCGCGCAGCTATCCTTCGCAGTTGAGCGGCGGGCAGTTACAAAGGCTGTGTTTTGCCCGTGCCCTTGCCTTAAAACCAGACATTCTCTTGCTTGACGAAGCTTTTACAGATATGGATGTTGCGACCTGCGTACATTTGCAAGACCTGCTTCTTTCTTTACAAAAAGAGCGTGGGCTCTCCTACATTTGTATTTCCCATAATATGCACACGCTGTTACGCTTGTGTCATAATATCATGCTTTTGCATGATGGTCGCATTGGTGATTATTTTCCCTCTGCGCACTTTACGGCGCCGGAGCGTCATGCTGTTTTTGCGCAGATGTGTGGCGCAGCGCAAGGCAATGCTGAGGTTTAAATGAAGCGATTTTTTTTGAAGGGGGTTTGGGGGAAAGCTTTTTTGTTTTTTATTTTTTATTTT
>CAYJGA010000338.1:0-2621 GCA_964369255.1 uncultured Desulfovibrionaceae bacterium | reverse complement strand
CACGGAACCGGAATCTGCCCAAAAGACGCGGCTCAGTGGGGTGTTGCCAATGGCATATTCTTGAGCACATTCGTGTAAGGGCTTCATGAGGTTGAGGAGCTTTTGCGACGCGGTCACAGCAGGCTCGTGGGTGAGTCCTCCGAACATGATATGGGAGAGGCGCGCCGCTTGCCTTTGCGCCGCGGCCACAAGGGCAGGGTGACTATAGCCATGAATGGCGCACCACCACGAGGCCATGCCATCGAGCAGGCGTTGACCGCTGTGTAATTCTATATACTTGCCCTGTGCGCGGGCGACGGGATAGACGGGCAGGGGCTGTGTGGCGGAAGTGTAGGGATGCCATATATGTTCCTTGTCCCATGCAAGGAGCGCGGCTGGCTGCCCGCCGTCACCCTGCCCATTTGCATCTGATTGCCCGCTTGTGCTGTCTTGCCAAAGCTTTTTGCACACATCCACCACAGGCGCGAGCATATGTGCGGCTTCGTGCCATTGTGCGGATATGTCGGAAAAATACGGGAACATATAAAAAGGAATATGAGGGAAGCGACGTGCAAGAAATGTGTGATTGTCTTCAGAAATTTGGGTGGCAATGCCCGCATCCGCAGCGTCAGCGCGGGGGCTGTTTTCGTTCATGATGACGGCGCAGATATGCAGACCGCGACTTTCTGCGGCTTCTATGGTGAGGAGCGCGTGATTGAGGGCGCCTAGGACATTGTTGACGACGATGAGAAGAGGCATGCGTAGGGCGACAGCAATATCTACGACGTATTCGTTGTCGTTGAGGGGGACGAGGAGGCCTCCGGCGCCTTCTATAAGAAGGGGAGCGTTGTGGTGTTGTGCGGCAATGGTGCGTATGTGCTGTGCGAGTTCGCGGGCGCAGAGGCGCGCGCCTTCACGGGCGGCGGCGTAGTGTGGGGAGGCGGGTAGGGCGAAATGGCGCACTGTGTGTGGGGGGATTGCATGAAGCTTTTTGTCGTACGGGAGGGAGCGGAGGGCGTTGCTGTAGACATGGGCGTCAAGAAGAGGCGCAGCGACAGAAACAGGCGTAGTAATAGGAACAGGCGCAGGGATGAGCACAGACTTAAAAAGAGAGGCGACACCGGTTTGTACTGGTTTTACGGGTACGACAAGGAAGCCGTCCATGAGGAATGCGCGATATAGGGCTGCTGTTACGAGGGTTTTTCCGACGTCTGTGCTTGTTCCGGTGATGAAGAGTCCGTGCATTGCCTGTGTCTCAATCTGTGTCATATGCCTGTCCTGTCAATTGGCAAAAAAATCATTCGTCGGCTGGTTTTAGAGACTAATTAGTTGATTTTTTTTGAATTTCCCATCCAAAGGCGCCGATTGTCTTGGGGGGAAACTTTTTTTCTAAAAAAAGTTTCCCCCCAAGAAAAAAACTTAAACAAAAAATAAAAACTAAAAAACCCATTTATGGTCGACGAAGTCATTCTTCGCTATGCTTCGCCTCCGTGCGTCAGGGAGTTGACCCATTCTGTGTATGCTGCAAGGACTGGCTCAGGCTCTCCAATCATGCGCAGTTTCCCTTGATGCAACCATGCGATGCGCGTGCAGAGCTGCTGCATTGTGGCTTGACTGTGGCTTACAAGGACGCTTGTGAGGCCGCTGTGCATTTTCTCCAAGAGCGCCGCAGAGGATTTCTTTTGAAAATGTGCGTCGCCTACGCCGAGTGTTTCGTCAATAAGCAGAATGTCGGCGTTCATTTCCAATGCCACAGCAAAGCCAAGACGCGCCTTCATGCCTGTGGAATAGGTGCGGATGGGGTCGTCTGCCCATTGACGGAGTTCGGCAAAGTCGAGTATGCGGTCAAGGCGCGCTTCGGCTTCTTTGCGCGTGTGTCCAAGATAGAGCGAGCCAAGAACAGCATTTTCGCGCCCTGTGAGTTCTTGGGCAAAGCCAAGTTGCAGGCTCAACAATGAGCTTGTGAGGCCGTCTTGAAAGGTGATGCTCCCGGCGGTTGGGGCAAGGATTGCGCCTAGTATTTGGAGCATAGTGGACTTGCCTGCCCCATTGTGCCCCACAAATCCGAGAGTTTCACCTTTATAAATATCTAGCGAGATGTCAGAAAGCGCATGGACTTTTTTGACACGTAAACGACTGTATCGCGCATAGAACGTACAGGAGAGGTTTTTTAATTGTATGACGGGCGTGTTCATGCTTACTCCTGACAAATACGCGGATAGATGCGGTCATATTTTTTCAGTAGATACAGGGCAATGGCAAAAACGACCATGGTGCCCACAAGCACATTGAACAAGTATATCCAATCCGGCCATTGGGATTCGAGAATTATTCTGCGATATTCGCGTATAAGACCCGCCATGGGGTTGATGTACATAAAATGTCTGTGTTCTGGCAGTACAAAGGTGCCTATGTCAAAAAATATACCGGACACAAAAAACAGTACATTGATGACTGTGGAAATAATGAGTGTCAAATCCGGCAAGAAAGGGACAACAGCAGCTACCAAGATGCTCATGGCGAGGACGAAGAGCGCTTGGACACAGAGCACCGCGGGCAGGGCAAGCCACTCCATGGTAAGGGGGATTGGCGGATAGAGGACGAGCAAAATAGCGAGTAAGGCAAGAACAAAGAGACGTTTG
>CAYJGA010000337.1:0-2629 GCA_964369255.1 uncultured Desulfovibrionaceae bacterium | reverse complement strand
TATACGTGGGACGAGAGTGGCATAGGTATACGTATTCCTTACAAAGCTTATTCAGCAGAGTGAGTGTCTTGTCGAGGTTTATAGGGGGGACTTTTTTTGGGGCTCCCCTATATGCACAGATAATTTTCAAAAAAACAGCTGATTAACTCAATCATCGGCGCTTTTGCATGGAAATCATGAGAGAGCATTTTCAACTTAGATCCAAGGTAGCTTAGAGTACTTTTGAGCACAGGCATACAATAAAAATGTCTGAATGCAGTAAGCACGGCTCTTTTTATGGAATAATCCGTATTTTTTACACTTCTTTTCAATTTGAATAATACAAAAGAATTTTAAGAAAAAATCTACTTTTTTTCTCTAAAAAGATAAGGTTCCAACTATAAAAAGAAAAATGGAAAATTTGGCGTTCGTCGAAGCTTCCAAAGATTTTGCAAAGGAGACAGCATATGCCATGCCCACATTGTGAAAATACAGTGCCTCATACATCTTCTCAAGATAGTCCATGTCCACATTGCGCGTCTGGACACACTCGCTCTGAACACACGCGGTCTGGGCATAGTCGCTCTGAACACAACACTGGAGCAGAATCTTCAGCCGAAACAAGTCATGATGGATTTGTGCGTGAAGCGACTGATGTTGAGGTGCTTTCACCAGAACAAGCGCAGCAACAATATGGAGAGGGGCGCACCCACTATAGTGAAAATACGACGCGCGGCGAACGTGTGTCATTTTGGCATTTTACACAAGGCGGCGGCTTTCAAGGGAATGTATTTCAGGGCAATATGTTTCAAGGAGTAGGCGGCTTTGGACAGAATAACACTGTTTCATGCCTGCCAGCCTTGCTGCTCATTGCCACTGCTGTGGGCTTAGCGATACAATTTGGCTTTTTTGCAGGACTTGGTTTTTTGTTCTTCTATGCCATTGGAAGCGTGGTGAGCATGGCGCTCTTTGTGCGCAGTGCTTTACAAGGACGAGTTACATCGCTGACTTTATGGACGCGCCGCGCGTTGGTATGGGGGGCGAGTTTTCTTTTAACTGTCTTGTTGGCAAGTTAAGTAAATGATTTTTTAAGAATTTTTAATATAAAGGCACGAAGCCTTTTTGTAAACATGTATACAGGGAAATAACCATGTCGAACACACGCATGACGCAACATTGCGCATCACACCTCTCAACACATTCAAATCCTTTGACCTCTGTATCGCCTTTTGCGCCGCACTGTCACAATCTGTCTCCCTTTCTTGCTATGGAAGTGATGAGCCACGCGCAAACATTACAAAGTCAAGGCATTGATGTTGTACGCCTTGAAATAGGTGAGCCGGATTTTCATACACCCCCGTGTATCGTAGAGGCCGCAAAAAAGGCGCTTGATGCAGGTATGACGCACTACACATCCGCACAAGGCACACCGGCCTTGCGTAATGCCATTACCGCGTATTATTTAAGCCGCTATAATGTGCATATTAAGCCCGAGCAGGTGTTTGTGTTCCCCGGTTCTTCCATAGCTATGATGCTTTTTTTTAGCGCACTTTTGGAGAAAGGGGATGAGGTTATTCTTTCAGATCCTGCCTATGCGTGCTATCCCAATTTTGTAAACTATGCTGGCGGCACAGTGCGCTCTATTGTGACGCAGGAAGAAAACGGCTTTCAGTATGACCCGCAAGACGTAGAGCGTGCCATTACCACGAAAACAAAAGCCATTTTTTGCAACTCCCCCTCAAATCCTACGGGCATTGTTATGGAGGAGGCGCAGCTCAAAGCCTTAGCGGATATTGTTGACGCGTATACAAGCCAGAAAGGGAAAGGCCCTTTACTTGTTTCTGATGAAATATATCATGGGCTTACTTATGAAGGTGCTGAGCACAGCATTCTTGAGTTTACGAAGCAGGCTGTTGTTGTTGGTGGCTTTTCCAAAGCGTATGCAATGACTGGCTGGCGCCTCGGCTACCTTATCGTTCCAGAAAATATGATACGCCTTTTAACAGTGTTGGTACAAAACTTTATGATTTCCACCAACGTCGTCACACAGGAAGCAGGTGTATGCGCCTTGGAGCATGCGCACGCAGATGTCACCGCTATGCGTGCTGAATATGACGCACGGCGGCGCTATGTGCTTGCAGCATTGCGCGATCTTGGCTTTTCCATTCCTGTCGATCCGCGCGGGGCGTTTTACGTGCTTTTCAATGCAAAAAAACTTGCAGCAAAGCACGAAGGCAGCTCTGTGCGTTTGGCATACGATATTCTTGACAAAGCGCATGTGGCTTTGACACCGGGCGTGGATTTTGGGTCACAAGCTGAAGGTTTTTTGCGTTTGTCGTATGCAAATTCCTTGGATAACATCAAGAAGGCTATGGAATCATTAGCTGTTTACATGAAGCAGTAACACTTTATAAAGATATTTTGTACAAAAAAGAATTTTTCTAATAAGGGGCATTTTTGCCCCTTTTTTATGTGAGATTGATGAAAATATACTTATTTAGTATGAAATAATCCGAAATTTATAAAATATGAAAAAAACAGTAAAATGTTGACATGGTGAATTTTTTCATATAGTCTGTGTGCTGTATTCTTTTTGTGACACAAATATAACGGCATTGGGGTGATTATGCTAAAAAAGTTTTTTTTGGCT
>CAYJGA010000336.1:0-2649 GCA_964369255.1 uncultured Desulfovibrionaceae bacterium | reverse complement strand
TGGGCACCCAGTAGCCTTCACCTTCAGGCACAGGGCTTTCGTACAAGAGGTTGCCTTCGCTCTTGGCAAGGGCAGCGTACTCGAGCACATTCTTCTGAGCGGCGGCGTCAGCCACAGCGCCCATGGCATAGGTGCAATCGTCGGCAGGGCCTACGAGCATAGCCTTGGCGCCTTCCACAAGGCGCTCGATGGCCTTGTCGTAGACAGCGTCATTGATGATAAGACGCGAGCACGCGGAGCACTTTTGCCCTTGGAATGCAAAGGCAGAGTACAAGATGTGTGGCACGGCTTCATCTAAATCGGCGTCGTCATCAACGATGATGGCGTTCTTGCCGCCCATTTCGGAAATGATTTTCTTCACATTTGTTTGGGTGGGGCCAGTTTTGCCGGCCTTTTCCAAGATGCGCAAGCCCACTTCCATGGAACCTGTGAAGGCGATGCAGCTGATGTCCGGATGTTCTACGAGGTAGTCACCCATGACAGAGCCGCGACCGGGTACAAAGTTGAACACGCCGGCGGGCAAGCCAGCCTCGTGCCAAATTTGTACTAACTGGTGACCGATAATACCTGTGATATTCGCAGGCTTATAGATAACAGGATTGCCTGCTACGATGGCAGCGGACACCATACCCAAGCTGATGGCAAGGGGGAAGTTCCACGGCGCGATAACAGCGGCAAGACCTTTTGGCTCATAGAGATAGTGGTTCAACTCACCGGGAGCGTTGCCCATACGACGTGGCTTGGCAAGACGCTCCATTTCGCGAGCGTAGTATTCCAAGAAGTCGATGGCTTCGGCGACGTCTGCTTGCGCTTGATCCCACTGTTTGCCCACTTCGAGCACTTGCCATGCGGACAGTTCAAACACACGACGACGGGCGATGGCAGCAGCCTTCACAAGGTACTTGGCACGCTCCACAGGAGGCGTGTCACGCCATGCGGGGAAGGCTTCCTTGGCGGCGGCAATAGCCATATCCACCTCGGCGATACCACCTTGACACACATGCCCCAAAACTTCGGAAGGCTTGGAGGGGTTCACTGTGGGAATTTTGTCGGCAAGTTCCACGTCCTTTCCGTTAATATAGAGCGGATAGGTTTTGCCAAGCTCGTTTGCGCGGATACGTGCGATTTCGCTGGGGAAGATGGCACGATGATCTGCGCGCGTAAAGTCCGCCATAGGCTCGTTCACAAAGGGGCCAAAGCCTGTGGTGGCGGCGGGCGCTTTGCGCTCTTTTTCGCGTTCTGCTCTTTCGCGGTCGGCTGTCAAATGTGGGTCTTCCAAGAGCTTTTCAAGGCTGGCTTCTTCCACAAAGCTTTGACGCAAGAAGGATTCGTTGGCGGTGTTTTCCAAAAGACGACGCACCAAGTAACCCATGCCGGGCACCATGTCGCCATAAGGGCAATACAGACGTACACGTCCTGCCACCTTCAAGATGCCGCGGCGTACTGGCTCGGCCATGCCATAGAGCACCTGAAATTCATAGCGGGAGTCGTTGACACCAAGTTCTTTGGCAATTTCCATCACGGCTGAAATGGTGCGAACGTTGTGCGAAGCACATGCAAAGTGACAAATGTCACTATTTTTCAAGACAGTATAGGAGATACGTTCATAGCACGCGTCACTGTCGGCCTTAATGGTCCATACGGGAATGTCCCAGCCCATTTGCTTGGCCTTGACCACTTCATAATCCCAATACGCGCCCTTTACGAGGCGAATGGAAATGGGCGTTTCGTTCTTACGCGCCCATGCAATCAGCTCTTCCGTGTCTTTTTCTGCGTCCTTCAAGTAAGCTTGCAACACGATGCCGATGTGCGGATAATCTTTATATTCAAGCTTTAAGCGACGATAGACTTCAAGGGTGATGTCCTTGTGCTTATAAGATTCCATGTCGATGCAGAAGAAAGCGTTCATCTCCACTGCACGCTTACAAATGCGGCGAGCTTGTTCTAAAATGCCAACAACGGAGCCTTCAAAGTCTTGCGGGTTGGCAAGGCAGAAGGTGGCTGTGGGCTTGATAGCGACATTGATTTTTGGCGCATGACCCCAGTCGTCGCCCTTGCCGGACACACCGAGGGAATCCCAGCTGCCTTGTTCTTTTTCAAGAGCGTCGAGCAGTTCAAGATAGGTGCCAACATACTCTTCGGCTTCCTTGTGCGAGAGCGTGGCTTCGCCGAGCACGTCCACGACGGCGGCAAAACCTTCCTTGCGCAGCTTCTTCATGTTCTTGATGGCATCGGTGGTATTTTCGCCCACGATGAATTGCTCTGCCATGCCTTCAATGTTCTTTGCGATGAACTTGTTGAGCATGTTGCCCCCAAGAGAGCCGAGCATGCCTGCGGCCTTGGCACCTGCGGCCAAGAAGGGAGGCATATCCTTTTCCTCACCAAAGTACTCTCTGATGTGGTCTGTCAAGAGTTTGGGGGTTGTTAAAGATGGAAACGCGTCCACGAAGCGAAATGCCTGCACTTTGAAGTGCTCGTTGCGCATGCTCCAGTCCATAACCTTGCCCATCCATGCCGCTTTGTTAAAAAGCGAAGGTTTTTCACCGGAAATGCTGGAAAACATTTCCTTACCACGCTGAATGGTCTTTGCATTTGTGCTTTCTTGCATTGTATCTCCTTAAAATGACAAAAAAACGAATTTTGACCAAG